>CAZDCN010000150.1:0-5712 GCA_964503945.1 uncultured Caldilineales bacterium | reverse complement strand
CCCCAGCAAAGCCAGATGAACGCCATGGCCCACAGCGGGGACGCCATGCTCATCCTCAGCCTGGTGAGCCTGCTGGCCCTGGCCGCCGTGGCCGCGGGGATGCAGTCCAATGAGATGAACGCGAAGACTCTGGCGGTGCTGGGCGCGCTGGCCGCGGTGGGCGCGATCCTGCGCTTCATCCCCGGCCCGGGCGGGTTCTCGGGGGTGTTCTTTTTGCCCATCATGGCGGGGTACGCGTTCGGCGCGCAGTTCGGCTTTCTGACCGGGCTGGTCACCCTGCTGGCGTCCGCGTTCCTCACCGGCGGGGTGGGCCCGTGGCTGCCCTATCAGATGTTCGCCGCAGGCTGGGTGGGAGCCATGGCCGGACTCGTCCCCCACATCCGGCCTGGAACCCGGTGGGAAATTGTGTTCCTGGCCGGGGTAGGGTTGCTGTTAGGGCTTTTTTACGGCCTGGTCATGAATCTGTGGTTCTGGCCTTTTGTGTTTCAGCCCCAGCAGGCCGCGATGTATTGGCGGCCGGGCGACGGTTTCCTCCAGATCGTCCGAGCTTATGCCCTGTTCTACGCGGTCACCTCTTTGGCCTGGGACCTGTGGCGGGGGATAGGCAACGCGGCGTTGATCCTCATCTTCGGCGCGCCCGTGCTGCGCCTGTTGCAACGCTATCAGAAACGGTTTCATTTCGCCTGGACTGACGCGCCCCTCTCCCCACGCCTCTCTCCTCCCAACGCTGACACGTTGATACGTTGACGCGCCCCCACGCTGATACGCTGACACACCCACACCCTCACACGCCCCATGCTCCTGGCCGGCGACATCGGCGGCACCAAAGCCATCCTCGCCCTCTATCCCACCGACGGCGACGCCCGCGCGCCCCGCATCCAGCAACGCTATCCCAGCCGCGAGTTCTCCAGCCTCGCCCGCCTGTTGGAAGCGTTTCTGGCCGAACATGATGTGAGCGTCGACGCGGCGTGCCTGGCCGTGGCCGGGCCTGTGGTCGCGGGCAAGGCCGAGGCCACGAACCTGTCGTGGGTGGTCACCGAACAGGGGTTGCGGGCCCACTTGGGCGACATCCCCCTCCGCCTGGTGAATGACCTCCAGGCCACGGCTTACGCCATCCCCCTCCTCCAACCCAACGACCTGCACACCCTGCACGCGGGGGAGCCTGAGCGCGAGGGCGCGCTGGCGGTCATCGCGCCGGGCACGGGCCTGGGGGAGGCTTATCTTGTGTGGGATGGAAGCCAGTATCGGGCGTATGCGTCGGAGGGCGGGCATGCGGATTTCGCACCCCGCGATGAGCTGGAGATGGCGCTGCTGCGCTTTCTGATGAGGCGCATGGACCATGTGAGCTACGAGCGGGTGTGCTCGGGCGTGGGCATCCCCAACCTTTATGCGTTTCTCAAGGAGAGCGGCTATGCGCCCGAGCCCCCCTGGCTGGCTGACCAGCTCCTCCAGGCCGACGACCCTACGCCGGTCATTGTAACCGCGGCCCTGAAGCAAGACCCGCCCTGCGCGCTGTGTTCCGCCACCCTCGATCTGTTTGTCAGTATTTTGGGCGCGGAGGCGGGCAACCTGGCCATGAAGGTGCTGTCCACGGGCGGGGTCTACGTGGCGGGAGGCATTCCCCCCCGGATTCTCGAAGCCCTGGGCCACGGCCAGTTCATGAAGAGCTTCATCCGCAAGGGGCGGCTGGCCGACCGCCTGGTGCGCATGCCCGTGCATGTGGTGCTGAACCCAAACACCGCGCTCATGGGCGCGGCCCGCTATGGTTTCGACCTCCTATCATGAATTACCGCCTTTTCATCGCCATCAATCTTCCCCCCGAGCTGCTGGCCGCGCTGCAAGCCGCGCAGCGCCGGTTGCAACGACAGCTCGCGTCCTACCCTCTGCGCTGGTCCCGGCCCGAGGGCATCCACCTCACCCTCAAATTCCTGGGCGACACCCCGCCCGACCGCATCGACGCCATCACCGAGGCCCTGGTCGGGGTGGCGAGCCGCCATGCGGCCTTCGAGCTGCCCGTGGGCGGGCTGGGCATGTTTCCCAACGCGCGTCGGCCCAGCGTGCTGTGGGTGGGGGTGGAGGATGAGGCCCGGCGTTTGCAGAAGCTGGCCGCGGATGTGGACCGGGCCATGGCGCGGCTGGGATGGTCGCGGGAGAAACGGGCCTTCACCGGGCATTTGACCCTGGCCCGGGTGAGGAAGGATGCGGGGAGTCGAGTGCGGCGCGAGCTGGGGGAACGGACGCTGAGCCTGCAGGGTTATGAGAAGCTGGGCGTCCTGCCCGTCCGCACCATGCACCTCATGCGCAGCCAGCTCCACCCCGACGGCTCCATTTACACGGAGATGCGCGCCGTCTCCCTGGCGACCTGACAGGTCCCAGGCGGATTGGCGCGAAAACGGGGCTCCCTCATCCTGAACCCCAGGATCCAGGCGGGGAAGCCCCGGCAGGGACCTGTCAGGTCATGCAAACGCGAGCTCGTGCCCGGCCTGAGCCTCCGCTTCGGGCATGGGAGGCAGGGTCTCGTTGTTCTCCCCGGCGATGAAATCTTCCAGCTTCTTGCGGGCCACATCGTCGGTGAACTGAATGGGCGGGGATTTCTTGAAATAGGCGCTGGGTGCCACCAGCGCGCCCTTCAAGCCTCGATCCAGGCCCAGCTTGGCGCAGCGCACCGCGTCGATGATGACCCCGGCGCTGTTGGGGCTATCCCACACCTCCAGCTTCAGCTCGATATTCAGGGGCACGTTGCCGAAGGTGGTGCCTTCGATGCGGATATGCGCCCATTTGCGGTCTTGCAGCCAGGGCACGTAGTCGCTGGGGCCCACGTGGATGTTCTCGGGCGGGAGTTCGGACTCGGTGAGCTGGCTGGTGACCGCCTGGGTCTTGGAGATCTTCTTGCTCTCCAGGCGAGAGCGCTCCAGCATGTTGAGGAAATCGGTGTTGCCGCCGAAGTTGAGCTGATAGGTGCGATCGATGCGCACGCCCCGGTCTTCGAACAGCCGGGTGAGGATGCGGTGGGTGATGGTGGCTCCCACCTGGCTCTTGATATCATCGCCGATGATGGGCAGGCCCGCGTCGTAGAAGCGCTGTTGCCAGACGGGATCGGTGGCAATGAACACAGGCATGGCGTTCACCACGGCCACACCCGCCTCCAGGGCCTGCTCCATGTACCATCGGGTCGCCTTTTCACTGCCCACGGGCAGATAATTCACCAGCACGTCCGCGCCCGTGTCGCGCAACACCTGGGCCACATCCACCGGCTCTTCGGGGGATTCCTGGATGACCTGCTTCAGATAGTAACCCAGCCCGTCCAGGGTGGGCCCGCGCATCACCTCCACGCCCATGCGCGGGGGCTGATGAAAGACGTAGGTGTTGTTTTGGCCCGAGAAGATGGCCTCGGACAGGTCCTTGCCCACCTTGTCGGCGTCCACATCGAACGCGGCCACGAACTCCACGTCGCGGATGTGATACCCGCCCAGATTCACGTGCATGAGGCCGGGGATGAAATCGTCGTCCCGGGCGTCCTGATAGAAATAGACGCCCTGAATGAGGGAGGATGCGCAGTTGCCTACGCCGACGATGGCGACACGAACTTTGTCAGACATGAGAAGTCTCCTTGAAAAGAAAGGTGGGTGATGAAAAGATGGTTGCATTGGGTGGAAATGGGGGAACAGGAATCGGATCGGGATTGGCGCCAGGTCCTGACGCAGCGAAAACGCGCATTCCCACTCCGAATCCTATTCCCCCATCCTCGCGACGCTGGCCCGAACGACCAGCTCGCCCCGGAGGATGATGTCGGTGACGGGCTTGCCCGCCAGCGCGGCCAGCAAGGAGGCCACGGCCTGCCGTCCCAGCTCCTCGGTGCGCTGCTCCACGGTGGTCAGGGGCGGGATGCTGATGGCGGCCATGGGCAGGTTGTCGAACCCCACGATGGAGAGGTCGTCGGGGATGGCGACGCCCTGCTGATAGGCCTCGGCCAGCAGGCCCAGGGCGGAGAGGTCGTTGTAGCAGAAGATGGCGGTGGGGCGTTTTTCGGTGGGTTGGTTCAGCCACCAGTGCAGGGCTTCCCGTCCGGCCTGGATGGAGCCGTCGCCCGGAATCAGGCAGGCGAGATCGAAGGGGAGGCCCGTCTCTTCCAGCGCCCGGCGATAGCCCGCGGCCCGGGCCGCCTGGGAGCGCCCTCGGGCGGGGCCGCCCAGATAGGCGATGCGGGCGTGGCCCTGGTCGATGAGATGCCGGGTGGCCAGCCAGCCGCCGTACTCGTTGTCGGTCATCACGTTGTAGACCCGCTCCCCCACATGGAGAGAGTTGACGAAGATGACGGGCATGGCCAGGCGGTCCAGCAGTGGGGCGTAGCCCTCCGGCGCCCGAGAGCTGAGCACGATGAGCCCGGCCACATTGTGGCCCGAAAGCATCTGCACCATGGCCAACTCCTGTTCAGGATCCCCCTGGGAGCTGGCCACCAGGCGCTGATATCCCCGCCCATGGCTGGCCTCCTCCAATCCTCGCATCACCGAGGCGATGTAGGGATCGGCCAGGGAGGGCGCGACCACGCCGATGATGGGGCTGGCGCCGGTGACCAGGGCCCGCGCGGCCAGGCTGGGGGTGTAGGCCAGATCGCGGGCGATGGCCTGGATGCGTTGGCGAGTGCTCTCGCTGATGCGGGGCGAATCGGCCAGGGCGCGGCTGACGGTGGAGGGGGAGACGCCGGCGATGCGGGCGATGTCCTTGATGGAGGGGCGTTGAGACATACGTTTGAACTACGAAAAGGTGATGTTTAGTCGGAATTTATAGGCTATAACACCTTTGTTCAGGAAAAGTTGTGCAAACGTTTGCATTTCCGTTGAATGTTATATCACACGCGTTCGAGGCATGTCAAATTCCATCGCGTGATGTTGTTGTGTTAACCTTTTCCCATGACATCCCCAGCCGTTTCGCTTTCCGAGCTCATCCGGCGTTTCCATACCAGCCAATGCAGTTGGCTAGCCACCGTCCGGCCTGATGGCCGACCCCATGTCGCGCCGGTGTGGCATGTGTGGTTTCAGCATCGGGTTTGGGTGGTCACCACCGCCCGCGCCGTGAAAGTCGCCAACATTCAACACAACCCACGCGTCGTCATCACCGACACCGACGCCCGTCACCCCATCATCATCGAAGGCGTGGCTGCTTTCGTCCCCCAAGCTGAACCCCGCTTGCGTCCCCTTTTCCTGACGAAATACGATTGGGATATTCGCACGGACAGGGCGTATGACACCATCATCGCCATCACGCCGGAAAAGATGATGGCGTGGGGGGAGGTGGATGGCAAGCGTTGGTCAGGCCGCTGGTCAGGCGAGGAAATCGTCAGGTTTGGCCAGGAGGCGTGAGCGTCGTCCTCGCCAAAGCTCCTTCCCCGGCGCCGAGGGAGGAGCAAAGGGCGGCAATGCTTAGCGTAATCCTTGTTGCGAGAGCTCCAGCACATGGGCCGCGTTTTCTTGCGTCACCATGCTGGGGCCCGTGAGCACGATCTTCGTGGCGGGGCGGCTTTCGTTCACCAGGTATTGGGTCAGATAGATGATGGGGAGATAGCCCTGCAGGTAGGGCTGTTGGTCCACCAGGAAGAGCATGTCGCCCGACTGCACCGCCTCCAGCATCTCGGGTGAGAGATCGAAGGAAGCCAGCCAGACCGAGCCGGTTCGGCCCGAAGCGCGCAGCCAGGCCAGGGCGGGCTCGCCCACA
>CAZDCN010000149.1:0-5786 GCA_964503945.1 uncultured Caldilineales bacterium | reverse complement strand
AAGCTCAAGGTGATCCGCGCGCTCGATCCCGCCCATCCCGGCGACATCGTGCGCGGCCAGTACCAGGCCGGCGCCGATACGCCCTCTTACAAGGAAGACGTCGCCAATCCCGACAGCACCACCGAGAGCTTCATCGCCCTCAAGCTGGAGATTTCCAACTGGCGCTGGAACGGCACGCCCTTCTATCTGCGCACCGGCAAGCGCCTCAAGGCGCGCATGAGCGAGCTGGGCGGGCAGATCGACACCCTGCAAGCTGAGCTGAAACAGGTGGAAAAAGACCTGGAATGGGCCATGCTTAATATCCCCAACATCCCTCTGCCTGAGGTGCCCGTGGGCAAGGACGAGAGCGAGAATGTCGTGGTGCGTGTGGAAGGCGAGTTCCGGGAGTTTGATTTCACGCCTAAGCCCCATTGGGAGATCGGCGAAGCCCTGGATATCCTCGATTTTGAGCGGGGAGTGAAGATTTCCGGCAGCCGCTTCTATATTATGAAAGGATTGGGCGCGAGGCTGCAACGGGCGCTGATTCAGTGGATGTTGGATGTGCACATCGAGCAGCACGGCTACACCGAGGTCTATCCACCTTTCCTGGTGCGTAGTCACGCCCTGGTGGGCACGGGCAACCTGCCCAAATTCGCGGATAATCTCTATAGGGATCACGAGGAAGACCTGTGGCTTATTCCCACCGCGGAAGTGCCGGTGACGAATATGTATCGGGATGAGATTCTAGACGCGGATCAACTCCCCATCTACCACGTGGCCTACACCCCCTGCTTTCGCCGGGAGAAGTTCAGCGCGGGCAAGGACACGCGCGGCATCAAGCGCGGCCACCAGTTCGACAAGGTGGAGATGGTGAAATTCGTGACGCCGGAGACAGGTCGCGAGGAGCTGGACAGCCTCATCGAGAACGCGGCGGACATCGCCCGCCTGCTCAATCTGCCCTTCCGCGTGGTGCAGATGTGCACCGGCGATCTCAGCTTTGTGGCGGCCATCAAGTTCGATATCGAGCTGTGGGCCCCGGGCGTGGAGGAATGGCTGGAGGTGAGTTCCTGCTCCCTGTTCACCGATTTCCAGGCCCGTCGTGCGAACATCCGCTATCGTCCCGAGCCGGGAGCCAAGCCTCGCTATGTATACACGCTCAATGGTTCGGGCCTGGCCCTGCCGCGGTTGGTCATCGCCATTCTGGAAAATTATCAGCAGGCCGACGGCAGCGTCGTCGTGCCGGAGGCTCTGCGTCCCTACATGGGCGTGGATGTGATCCGTTGAGGATGGTGATGGAAGGGCTTCGCGTGATGAGGTCGCCGCGCGGACGGCGCATCTGGCTGATGGATTCGATTTCCTATATCGATGCGCGCGCTCGTGATGCCATCGTGATCTCGGGGTCCCATGGGGGCGGCGCGGCCGCGCGCTACGCCGCTCCTGTGGCTCCCCTCCTGGTGGTGTTTAATGACGCCGGGGTGGGGAAGGATGCGGCGGGGATCGTGGGCCTGGGCATGTTGGACGCCATGGGCATCGCCGCGGCGGCTGTTTCACACACTTCGGCGCGTATTGGCGAGGCCGAGGATGTCTGGAAGGCGGGCGTGCTGGCCCATGTGAACGCCTCGGCCGCGCGGTTGGGGCTGCGTCCGGGCATGACGGTGCAAGAGGCGGTCCAGCTTCTGGAAGGTTGATCGTTCATGCGTCGCGTCGCTGTGATTCTGCTTTTTGTTGTGCTGGTCGCGGGGCTGACGGGCTGGATTCTGACGCGGATGAACCGGAACGTCGCGCCTCTGGGGCCGCAACGCACGGTGCAGACCACGAATCCCAAGGCAGGCGTGCACACGCGGCTAGATAATGAGGTGGAGGCCTGGAAGATAAAGAAGACACTGGAAATGGCGAGGGAGTTGGGGACGCCGTGGATTGTGGAGTATTTCCCCTGGGCGTATAGCGAGCCGCGCAAGGGCAAGTTCAATTTCGAACATGCGGACCTGGTGGTGGATCACGCGAATCGCCAGGGGTTGACGGTCATCGCCCGGCTGGGCATGGTTCCGGACTGGGCCCGGCCCAAAGACACTATCGCCAACTATCTGCCTGAGGCGAGCTATGATGACTTTGCCTCGTACGCGGCGGAATTCGTTGCCCATTTCGCCGGTCGAGTGGAGTATGTCATTATATGGAATGAACCCAACTTAGCCCTGGAATGGGGTTACCGCCGCCCCGATCCGGTTGCTTACACCGAACTGCTTCGGGTGACCAGCCAGGCCATCCGCGCAGCCAATCCCGACGTGATCATTTTAGCCGGTGCGCTGGCTCCCACCTTGGGGGATCCCGCGGGCGAATTGGGCATGAGCGATCTGGATTATCTTCAGTCCATGTACGATGCGGGCGCTGCTCCCTATTTCGATGCGCTCGCGGTTCATGCCTATGGGCTCACTTTCCCCCCTGAAGATTCACCCGATCCCGATGTCATCAACTTCCGCCGTGTCGAGCTGTTGCGCCAAGTCATGTTCGCCAATGGGGATGGCGATAAGCCGGTTCACATCACCGAGGCGGGCTGGAACGACCACCCCCGTTGGACTCGGGCGGTGCGCCCGGCTCAGCGAATACGATACACGATTCGGGCCTATGATATGGCGCTAGATTGGCCCTGGCTGCACTCTCTCAGCATGTGGGCGTTTCGGTATCCAGCTCCGGAAAAAAGTTTCCGCGATTATTACACGTTTGTAACCGCGGATTTTCAACCCAAACCTATTTATCTGGAGGTGCAAAAAGCGTTGCGAGGCTGGGATTAGCCCATATCGGGCAGAAGGGGCTCGCCGCCGATCTTCGGTTGCCCTGAGAGTGCGAATCGATAGCCCCTGTTTCGGAAAACGGTTTGCAAAAACTGGGGATGTGAGGGGTCAGGCTCGATGAGCTCACGTAGCCAGCGAATATGGACATGAAGTGTGCGGATGTCTTGCAGAGAGCTTAGATTCCAAACTTCTTTCATTAAAATCAGTTGACTGATGGTCTGCCCAGGATGGAGCATGAACGTTTCCATCAGCTTCGCCATTTTGGGATTGAGCCGCACCTTGCCACGGGGGCCAATGAGCACCTGGGTGCGGCGATCCAGGATAAAGGGTTGCAGAGAAATTACATATTGGGGACGCGATATCAGCAGATTGTCGATGGCTTTTTGCAGTTTGTTAAAAATGAATGGCTTCACCAGGATCGTGTCGAAAAAAAGGGATTCTTCCGGCATGTCCCGGCCGCTTTTTAGCAATACAACAAAGGGGCGACTGAAGTGCGCCCTGGCCGCCTGGGTGATGCGTTTAACTTTTCCCGCAGTGTTTGCGTCAACATCCAACAGTATCACCTCAGGATCAAATTTTTTGATTAGTTGCAGGGTTGGACGAAGCGTGTGGGAGAATCGCACATCATAATCACTGATGGATTTCAACTCATCACACACACTGCATTCTTGCGGATCCACCACTGCTAGAATACGGTGGGTAGTCATTGTGTTTTAGGTGGCCTGAAATGGGTGGCAAGAAAAATCTCCCTTAACGACAAGCATTATACACCTGAACCGGCAAAATGTAAAAACAATACTGATAGAAAAGTGAGATGAAAGTGACATGTTGGGGATGAGCACAGGATGGTATATACTTAGTTCGTTTTGCTGGAAAATGTCGTCAGCTTGTGATCCCGTCGCCGCTCAAATCAAGGATATGCAATGCCTGCTCTCGCCGTAATCGGCTCTATTGTCATGGATATCATTGTTGAGACGCCGCGTATTCCCACCAGCGGCGAGAATCTTCACGCCTATCGCGTGTATCCTGCCACTGGGGGGAAGGCCGCGAACGCTGCGGTAGCGTTTCGAAGATTGGGCGGTCGGGCGCATCTGTTCTCTAACGTGGGTGATGATGTGTTCGGCCGTGAGGCAATAGCGACTTTGGTCGAGGAGGGGGTGTCTGTCTCGGGTGTGGAGCGCGTGATGAGCGCGCCCACGGGCGCGGGCGTGCTGTTGGTGGAGCCGGATGGCGAGACCGCGTTCATCATCGCGCCGGGGGCGAATCTCACGCTGAGGGCCCAGGATGTGGAGGCCCGGTTGGGGCCGCTTATCGACAGGGTGGATGGGCTGTTGTTCAATTTCGAAGCGCCGGAGGAGGCATTGCTGCGGGCTGTGTCCCTGGCTCGCAAAGCGGATGTCCCCATTTTCGTGGATGCGGGGCCGCCTAGGCCGTATGGCCGGGCGCTGTGGCGGGATGCGGATGTTCTCTCTCCCAATCAGCCTGAGACGGAGGCGTTGGTGGGGTTTCCCATCGATTCGGACGAGGCGGCGAGGGCGGCGGCCAGCGCCCTGCTTTCGCAGGGCCCACGGGCCGTCGTGCTCAAATTGGGCGCCCGCGGCGCGCTGCTGGCCACTTCCGACGCCATGCGCTTCTTCCCCGCCTTTCCCGTCCGGCCCGTGGCCACCGCAGGCGCTGGCGACGCCTTCACCGCGGGGCTGGCGTGGGCGCGGCTGCGAGGGTGGAGCTGGGAGCGCAGCGTGCGGTGGGCCAGCGCCTGCGGTGGGCTGGCCGCCGCCCGACCTGGCGCCATGAGCGGCCCCACCCGCACCGACGTCGAAACCCTCCTCGCCCAACATTCCTCCTTCGATCCCAACGCCGATCACTGACCCTCCGGCCTTATGTCCCCCCTCTCCTCGCCTCGCATCCCCCCGCGAACCAAGCGTACACGCCTTCCCATCCCGCCCGGTCTATGGTTTTGGGCAGGCTTCCTCACATTCAACTTCCTCCTCTTCCTCCCCCTCTACCTCCTCAACGCCCAGGACGCCGCCTTTTGGCCCTCGGGCCCTCTCTCGCAACTGCTCACGCGCGACAACCCTGACATCTTCCGCTTCAACCTGGAGATCAGCCTCTTCCTGCTCCTTTTTCTTCTGATTCCTTCCTGTTGGCGCGCCTCCCGTCGTTCCTGGGCGGGGCGCGCCTTCTTCCTCCTCTACCTCCTGGCCCTCCTTTACGCCATTTACGAGAGCGTCACCCTCAGCCTCTATCACACCGACCCTATCCTTTACAACGACATCCGCTTCTTCATCAGCGGCATCGGCTTCCTCATCGACGGCCTGCGCCTGAGCGCGTGGCAGCTCCTCCTCATGGCCCTGGCCCTGATGGCGGCCTTGCTGCTGTTGTACAAGGCCATCCTCTTTTGGTTCCTGCGCGCGCCTGTGGAACGGATGGGGCGGGCGTCTCGGCTGGCCGCCATCGCCCTCATTCCCCTCTTCCTCGCCTTGACCCTGACCCAAGGCCGCGCCGCGGCCCAACCAGCATCCGAACTCAACAGCCTCAGCGCCAAACTCCTGGCCAACGCTCGCGCTTCCCTGGCCGCCCGCGAGGACGTCCGGGCGTATGATCGCATCCATCCCGAAGCCACCTACGACTACGCCCGCACCACGCGCCTCTTCCGCAAACCCAACATCTACCTCATCTTCATCGAATCCTACGGCAGCGTCCTCTACAAACGCAGCCACTTCACCGACGACTACCTCGCGCTCATGGCCGAGATGGAGGCCCGGCTGCGGGACGGCGGTTGGACCATGGAAACCGGCCTCAGCAGCTCCCCCACCTGGGGCGGCGGCTCCTGGATGGCCTACACCAGCGCTGAATTCGGCCTGCGCATCAGCTCCCAGCCCCAATTCCTCGCCATTAAAGACCGCTTCACCCGGCAGCCCTACCCCAGCCTGGGGCGCTATCTCCAGAGCCAGGGCTATCGCCATGTGCGCCTCGCCCCCATTCAACGCTCCCTGGGCGCGGCCGATGATGTGGCCA
>CAZDCN010000148.1:0-5791 GCA_964503945.1 uncultured Caldilineales bacterium | reverse complement strand
AGCACCGAACCATAGACCAGGAAGGGCCGCACGTCGTCGCCCGTGAAGCAATTGCGAAAGAGGTAGGTGTTGGTGGAATGCTCGTCGTGCACCACGTTGGGAATCATGACGTCGCCCACGCGGCCGTTGAGGGTGGCGGCCTTGCCCATGATGAACACCCCGCGGATCTCGTCGATGTTGCGGGCGACTTCGTTCAGCACCTGATATGCGGCCAGGCCCAGGGGGTAGTCGATGTTGATGATCACCGCGTCGGTGCGGTGCAGGGCGTCAACGCCCGGCAGTTGCAACCGCGGGTCCAGGAATTCGGGCTTCAGGCGGTTGAGGAAGACCACCTGCACCTCGATGTCGAACGCGGTGTATTCGCTGGGCACGCGGTGGATGCCCAGGCGCATTTCATGGGCCAGGCGCTGGGCCACGGCCTCGGGATGGGCCTGTTCGTACTTCTTCCAGGCGTAGTAGAGGAAATTCTCCAGGCGGCTGGGCACCACCTCCTGGCGGATGTTCTCATACTCCCGGCGCAGGTCCTCAGGCCCCTCGGTGAGGATGAAGTCGATGAGGGGTTGTTCGTGCATGAGGGCGAAGCCGCTGAGCAGGTTGGCCATGGAGTGGGTGTTGCTGGAGATAAAGTACGCGGGCAGGGCGGTGAAATCCGCGTCGGGGATGGCTTCTTCCACATGCTGCCACCAGCGGCGGATGGCCCGACGGTAATCCGCCAGGGAACCCGACAGGGATCGGATGGCGATGGATTGTTTTTCGGTGGCCATGCGCAACAGACGGGCGGGCAGCTTATCCCCCCACACGCGCCACAACCGCATCCATGCTTCCGGCTCTGCGCCCGTCAATTCGGCCAGGCGGGCGCAGCACGCCTCCGGGTCGGTCACGCCCTCGGCGACCAGCGCTTGCAGAAAGCGCACGCCCGCTTCCTTTCCCAGCAGCGTGTAGAGCTTGCGACGTTCGATCTCATAGGCCACCAGCATGGGCACCAGGTCGTCGATGTCGGAGCGGCTGGCGATGAATACGGCCAGGGTGTCGTCGCCGTTGAAGAAGGTGCGGCGACGGCGGCCCGGTGCGGTGACCTGCTTCCAGGCGGAGAGATTGGCGTAGCCGTGCTTGCGGAAGATGCGCTCCGATTGGCCCATGACCACGAGGTTGACCTGGTCGATGACTTCGGGCAGGCGCAAAGTGACATAGTTGAACGCGGCCAGGTCGGGAACGGGCTCATGGGCCTGCACATGCAAGGCGGAACGCATGCCGCGGTGGGCCTCCATGAGCACCTTGATAGGCACCGGGCTGGTGCTGCGCAGCAGGGAGTAGTAGGTGCGCATGTAGAGCTGGATTTCTTCGTTGCCGGAGGTGGGAACAGTTCGGTCCATAGGATGGGAGGATTAGGATTAAGCATGGGAATGGGGTTTGGCGGCGGCCCGATGGACCGCGGTGGCAATGGCCATGTCCTGGACGGCCACGCCCGTAAGGTCGGCGACGGTGATCTGTTGGTCGGAGGTGCGTCCAGGGGCAAGGCCGGCAATCACGTCGCCCAGCTCGACAAGATGTGAAGTCTCGATGAGACCCCGCTTTAGCGCCTGATGAATCTCGCCTCGCTCCAGGCATTGGGGAATGCTATCCGCGACGACCACATGGGCCCGGGCCAGGATGCGGGCGTCCAGCTCCTGCTTGTGAGGGGTGTCGCTGCCCACCGCGGTGATGTGCACGCCCGGGCGGAGATGGTCCGCTGAGAGGATAGGTTCTGTGGCGGGGGTGGTGGTGACGATGAGATTGCAGGTGCGGAGGATGTGCGACGCGTCGAAGGTGGTCTCCATGCGGAATCCAAGTTGCTCCATGTCGGCCCGGTAGCGGGCGAGCTGTTCGGCGCCTCGCCCCCACACCAACGCCTCGCGGCAATCGGTGACCTGGCGCAGGTAGTCCAGTTGCAATCGGGCCTGCGCGCCCGTCCCCACGATGCCAATGCGTTCCACTTGCGAAGGCGCCAGATGCTTCGCGGCAATGGCTCCCGCCACCGCGGTGCGCACATCGGTCAAACGCCCCTCATCCAGCAGAATCGCGACCAGCTCGCCCGTCTCCTGACGGAAGAGCAACATTAACCCATTGCTGGAAGGAAGCCCCAGCCGCGGGTTCTCGTAAAAGCCGGACGCGATTTTGATCACATAGAACGCATCCCCGCGCAGATAGCCATACTTGATATGCACCTCGCCTTTCTCCAGCAGCAACTCCCCCACGGGGGGAACCACGGCCCGGCCCTGGGAATAGCGCACAAACGCCTCTTCGATGGCCGGGAGCAGATCGAGGTGAGGCAGGATGGCCTGGATTTGGTCGGGTGTAAGAATCGTTGGCATGGGATAGGGTGAACTTACGATGCGTCATTCACCGCCAGCACATGGTGCAGCGTCGAGAGGTCGATATTCGCGCCGCAGAGGATGATGACGACGCGTTTTCCAACAAAGCGTTCCCGCATCTGCAGATAACCGGCGATGGCCACCGCGGCCGAGCCTTCGATCAGCATGTGGTGCGCGGCCATGAATGCCCGCAAACTCTCGGCGATGGCCTCCTCGCTCACCTCCACCCAGTCATCCACCAGGGCCTGGCAGAGGGGAAAGGTGATGGAACCCGGCTCCACGCCCCCGGCTGTGCCGTCGGACAGGGTGGGCAGCGAAGGCAGGTCGAGCAACCGGCCCGCGCGCACCGACTGAGCCATGACCTGCGAATTTTCGGGCGAGCAGCCGATGATCTGTGCATCGGGCCAGATGCGCTTGGCGTGGGCGGCGACGCCGCTGATGAGCCCGCCTCCGCCCACCGAGGCGAAAACTGCATCCACCCGCTCCAACTGGCGTTCCAGCTCCGCGGCAATGGTTCCCTGCCCGGCGATGACGTCCAGGTCGTTGTAGGGAGGAACGTAGGTCATGCCATGGGTTTGGGCGTAGGCCCGGGCGTGGGCCTCGGTCTCCACCGAATCCCGGCCAAAGGTCTCCACCCGCGCGCCCAGGCGGCGGATGGCCGCCACCTTGGTGGCCGATGCGGTCTCGGGCACGAACACGACGCCCTCCGCTCCCACCTGCTTCAGTGCGTAGGCGAAGGCCGCGCCATGGTTGCCGGTGGAGGCGGTGACCGCGCCCCGCTGCCGCTCCTCGGGCGACATGACGAGGATCTTGTTCAGCGCGCCGCGGGTCTTGAACGAGCCCGTGTGCTGTAAATTTTCGCACTTGAAGAAGACCTCCGCGCGGCCCAGGTCGTTGTAATAGGGCGATGGTTCCACGTAGGTCTCCCGGGCGTAGGGGCGGATGCGGGCGTCGGCCTGGCGAATGCGCTGGTGTAAGTCAGCGATCAAAGAGGCGGCATCGCTCATTCCCCCGCGATCTCCTCAATGAGCTCGTGGATGCGGTCCAGGGCCGGGAGCAAGTAGTCTTCGGGCAGACCAAAGCTGATGCGCAGGTGATGATCCATGCCGAAGTGATCGCCCGGCACGATGAGCACGCTCTTCTCCCGTCGCAGCCGGTCGACGAATTCAGTGGAGTTAATGTCCAGATGATAGCGTACAAAGCAGATGGCCGCGGCCTGGGGCGGGGTCAGATCGAAGACGCCGGGATGCGCGTTCATCCAGGCTTCGAGGATGGGATAGCCGCGGCGGATGTAGTCGCGGGTCCGGGCGATGATGCGGGGCCGCACCTCGGGCGAGAGCGCGATCGCGGCCAGGTGGTTGGAAGGCTTGGCCGCGGCAATGGCCACGTATTCGTGCCGGGCCCAGATGTCGTCCACCACCCCGGCCGGGGCCACGGCCCAACCGATGCGCAGGCCCGGCGTGCCGTAGGCCTTGCTCATGCTGCCCGTGGCCACAACCTTGTCATAGCGTCCGTAAAACGAGGGCGTTTCTTTGTCGGTCAGGCGCTCCGCGCCCGCGTACACCTCATCGGCCAGAATCCACGCGCCCACGCTATCCGCCACCGCGACGATGGCGTCCATCTCCTCGGGCGTGAGGATGCGGCCCGTGGGATTGTTGGGATTGCAGATGGCAATGAGTTTCGTGTCGGGCGTGACCTTTTCCCGCAGCTCGTCCAGGTCGGGCGCCCATCCTGCATCTTCCTGCAGATGAAAGGTCTTGACCTTGAAGCCGTGATTCTTGGCGATGCCCCACACCTGCATGTAATTGGGCAACATGATCACGATCTCGTCGCCCGGCTCCAGCAGGGTGCGCAGGGTGATGTAATTCGCTTCGGCTGCGCCCACGGTCACCAGCACGTTCTCGGGCGCGGCCCCGTCGTAAAGGCGGGCGATGTTCTGACGCAGGTCGGGATTGCCGTTGGCGTAGGGGTAGTTGAGGTCGGTGTGGAGGAAGGAAGCGATGAGATCGAGATCGTTCCCGAGCAGATCGCGTAAAACCATGGGATGCACACCGCTTTCGGACAGATTGTAATCCACTGTCTGCTCGAATTGCGACATCATCCGTTCCATGACAAAAGGTTGGAATTGCGACATGTGGTTTCTCCTGGAAAAAGAATGGGATGATGAAGGAATTATAACAGGTCCGACGGGCGCTGGCACGCGGATAAGGGTGAAAATGGGAACGCGGATGACGCGGATGCTGTGCTATCTGCGTTCTCCCAATCTATTTGCGCAGCAATTCTGCGGCGAGCATGCCCGCGAGGATGAGCGCGCCGCCCAGGAGCTGGACAGGCGTCAGTCGTTCGCCGATGAGCACAAAAGAGCCCAGGGCTGCGAACACGGGTTCCGTGGCGAAGATGAGCGCGGTGTGGGTGGCCGTGGTATAGCGTTGCGCCACGGTCTGCACGCCGAACGCGACCGCGGTGGCCAAGACGCCCGTGAACGCGGCCGCAAACAGCGGCTGCCCGCGGGGAAACCAAGGCGTGGGCGGTTCGTAAAGCTGGCTGACCAACCCGGCCAGCAGGGCCACGGTCAGGAGCTGGCTCAACGTGAGCGCCAGGGGATTCATGCGATGGGCGAAGCGGCCCGTGGTGAAGATATGCCCGGCGAAGCTGATGGCGCCGAACAGCACCAGCACATCTCCGGGATTCACGCCTGATTCCAGGCTCATGCCCGAGAGGGAGAGGAGGGCCAGCCCCATCAGCGCCAACCCCACCCCCAGCCACACCGCCCGGCCCGGTCGTTCATGCGCGAAAATCATCGCCAGAATGGGCACCGTCACCACGTAGAGCCCGGTGATGAAACCGGTTTTGGCGGGCGTTGTCAGCTTCAGCCCCATGGTCTGAAAGCCATACCCCGCGAAGAGAAACAGCCCGATGAAAGTCCCGGCCGCGACCTGTTTCCCCAGCGGCGCCTCTCCGCCCCAGCCCTCAGTGCGTTTGCGCAGCAAAAGCGCCACCGGGATCATGGCGAGAAACGCCAGCAGAAAGCGGACGCTGAGGAAGGCGAACACAGGATAGGCCCGCACGGCCTCCTGCACCATGACAAAGGTGACGCCCCAAATGAAGGCCACGAAGAGCAGGCTGAGGTCGGCCAGGGCGCGGCGGGCGGGGGTGACGGGGTGCATGGGGGCATTATAGCATGAGCGGGACCATTTCCGAGTGAACTGGCCGAGTGAACTCGGGCGCTTCAGGCGCGGCCCCCTCCTTTCGTTCCTCCCCCGCGCCGAAACGGGCGGGGGAGGCGATAAGGAAAGGGATTTGGATGGCCCCCCTCAGTCCCCCCGCAAGCGGGGGGAGGCGTTGCTCCCGCGCGCCCGAGCCCCGAAACGCGTTACGGTTGGACGGCGGAGCTTGTCCTGAGCGAAGCCGAAGGAGCCTTCCCCTGGTCGCAGGCCTGG
>CAZDCN010000147.1:0-5802 GCA_964503945.1 uncultured Caldilineales bacterium | reverse complement strand
TCATCATCAGGCGTGGGCGTTGGTGAAGGTTCGGGCGTGGGCGTGCGGGTGGGGGTGGGTGAAGCCGTTGGGGATGGCGTGGGTGAACGCGTGGGAGCTGGCGTGGGCGTGTCGGTCTGCAGCGCGGAAAGCGCCAGCGTGGGAAGCGGGGATGTGGGCGTTGGAGCAGGCGCGCGGGACGTCCAGCACCCGGACAGGAGAAGCAGAAAACCCGCGAGGAGAGAGAGGAGGAGAAGAAAACGGCGTTTCATGATAAAATCACTGTGAGCTCGGCCAACCCCGGCTCAAAGCGGCTTCGCTGGCCAGGCGCGTTTATTTCGCGTCACGATTACCGGCAATTGACAGGCTTTTGAGGATTTTTGAGGATGCTGGGCTTGGTGAACAGATTCTGCAGCCCTTCGTTGATCTTCTTCATGTCGGGCAACAACACCGAAGCGCCGCCGGGCGTGGTCCAGCTTTTGGCTTCTTTGTAGCCAATGTTGAAACCATGTACATCCTTCGTATCGATCTGGAGCCCCAACCGGGAGAGTCCAATGATATCGGTCAACCCCAGATCGGTTTCGATATTATCGCGCATGGCCTGATAAAGCGCGGGAATGCGGGGCAGAATGTTCACCTCTTTCGCCCGTTTGCGCATGGCGATGAGCACCCGCTGTTGACGACGATTGCGGTCCACGTCGCTGGTCGTCTTACGCTCGCGCACATAACGCAACGCGAACTCGCCATCCATGTGATATTTACCGGGCTGCAAGGTCTGCCACTTCAACACCTTGCTGCCCTCTTCCACCGGGAACTTGCCCGTGATAGGGCAATCCACGACGATATCGATGCCGCCCAGGGCATCAATCACATCCTTGAACGTCTCAAAGTTGAACTTCACATAGTGGTCGATGCGGATGCCGAAATTTTGGGCAAGGGTGTCCTTGAGCAATCCGATATCCCCGCCATGCTTATAGCGATTCACGCCGCCAAAGAAGGTGGCCGTATTGATGCGATTTTTCCCGACGGTGGGGATATCCACATAGAGGTCGCGCGGGAAAGAGATGACGCCCACCTGCATGTTCGTGTAATCCACAGCCACGACCATGATGACATCAGAACGCCACGGCTGGCCCGGACGCCGCTCATCCGAGCCCACAACCAGAATGTTGAATGTATCATCCAACGATACGGGCACGCCATGAGCAGCAGTCTCGGCATCAGGCGTTGATTCGACCGCTGCCTCGGTCGCGGGCGGCGGCGTCATCACAAATGGCGTCGCGGTTTCCGCAGGGGGCGGAGTGCTTTCAGCAACTTCGGTGGTGGGCGAGGGCTGGTCAGGGGCTGACGATTCCGGAAGAGCGGGGGGAATCGGGGTCAGTTCAGCCACCACCACGGGAGTGCGCGGCACCTTGATCACAACAGGCGTCCGTTCGCCTTGCAGACCGCCCGAGACAATCACCGGGTTGGAGGTGGCGGAAGTCGCAGACGTCTCCATGGCGGGTTCAGCCGGAGCGCCCGCTGGTTGATCCCCAATCAAAATAGGCGTCAACGCAGGCGTCACCTCCAGTTCGGGTCCAGTAAAGACGCTTTGGGAACAACCCGCCAGCCATACCGAGGTCACCAACAACAAGAAGAACAGGACAAAGGACTTTTTCATGAGCTCATGCCACACAGAGAAATGGGGGATGGGGGAACAGTTCAAAGTGAGCGTGGATGCATCGCGTTATTTTAAGCCAAAGAGCGTAGATCGGGAAATCCCCGCCCAGTGGAATACCATTGGGGATGAAAAATCGAGGCCAATGCATGGAGCAGTGTGTTGGCGAAGGATTCCGATCGAGTCAGCCTTCCGCGGGTGAGCACGCCCACGGTGCCCTCCTGATGCCGCACTCCCTGTCTGCCCAGCCATTGATCGATGGCCGGGCCCAATTCCATGCCCGAATGCAGCATGTCCGCCAATTCGGGCGGCAGGGGCGTGCGGGCGCCGCCGCCAATGCCCCAACGTCCGTCGGCTGTGACGATGGCGCTCCATCCCGTCAACAACAACATGCCAAACGGCCCCTCCTCCACACTTCCTTCCAGCCCCACGCCCAGATCCGCGCCCGCCGCCTCCAGCGCAGCTTGGGCCCGATTCAGCGCGCCCCGAATGGCGGCTTCAGCGCCCCAGGGCTGCTCGTCCACGCCCGAATCCACGGATACAGCTACCACGGTAGCATCAGGCCAGATGGGCAGCAGAGCCAGGCGCGTCGCTTCCAGTTTAGGCTTATTCAGCGAGCCAACAGCAATGAGGGGGTTTGCGGGAATTGGGTTCATGGGGATGCCTGTGTTTCCTGCCGAATAGGAGGCGAAGATCGGGCCATCATCGCGTCGATGAACGCAGCGTTTTCACAATGGCTGGGGTCACGCCTGTGAGATCGGTGACTTCGGTGAATGCCGGCGCCGCCGGTCCGTAGACGATGAGGGGAACAGGATTATAGGTGTGGGCTCGGGTGCTCATGTCTTCCAGGTTGCCGTGATCGGACGTGATGACCACCGTGGCGTGCGGGGGCAACGCGTCCAACACGCCCCGCAGCAAACCATCCAGGCGCTGCAACACCCGTTCCGGCGGCCAGGACAGTCGTCTGTGCCCCACCAAGTCGGGCAGGAAGGTTTCATAAAGTACGAAGTCATGCGTTTCCAGCAATTGGGCCAGGTTGCGGCCCGCGTTCTCAGGCGACACCAGGGGCAATTCCGGCGCATACGTGGCACGGGCCACCTCGTGGGTGATATCCCAATAGACGGCTTCGCCGCCCAGCAAGTTCCGCGTCGTGCGGAAAGGGATGTCCGCGGCCATGATCGCCAGGGTGGAGGCGCTATGTCGGGGTCGTTTACGCTGCCAGTAAGCATCACTATATGCGTTCGCCGATGTGACCCGTTTGCCCAAGGCTTTGGCCTGTTTGAGCACGCTGAACCGGGCAAGAATTGTGGTGAGAGGCTTGATAGGGAAGGCTGGGACGTGAAAGCCTGCGGCCCGAGCCGCATTGACGCCCGTAAACAGGGTCGTCTGCCCGGTAGCGCTTTGGGGCAGGCCGGGCACGCCCAACGTGGCGTCGATGCCCTTGACCAGACATTCTGACTCTGTCCGGACGACGCCCTGCACCAATCTCTCCCCAACTAACCCCAAAAAGGTCGGGAGGTAGGCCGTGGCGAAGGGATTGGAAGATGCCATCGGTCCCAAACCAACACCGTCAACGAACAGAAGCAACACACGGTGTTCCGCCATCGCCAGCACTTACAAGACGCTACCCGGCATGAGGGATGGGCTGTTGCTCAGCGGCAGACAGCTCCCTGAAACGCCGGAATGCCCAGGCCAGGACATGGGTAGCCAGCCAGTGGCGCGTGAAATCGTCGGCGCCAGCCGCCCCCAACCGCTTTGTAAGGACATTCTGCTCCGAGGCCAGGGCCGCCCATGTCTCACCCCGTTCTTCCCCCCAGAAACCCAAATGAGGATCCGACGGGCCCATGACCGCCAAACCAAAATCGGCCTGGGTGAGGGCTCGGACGGCGGCAGCCGCAGCCCTGGCATTGGCTTCGGTGAAATCCTGGCAGTCTTCACACCCCGCCAGCGCGGAAATATCGAGAAAATGTCCCGCCAAAACATCTCGGTCGGCTTCAGGGAACTTGTCCAGGATCGCGCCGCTGGTGTTGGTTTCCAGCAAGGCGAGGGTGGCGTGATGCGCCCGTAGCCAACGGGCGATGACGCCCCCCAAGGTTTCCTCATCCGCGCCGTACACCCACGGCGCTAGTTTCTCCCGAATCTCTGCTTCGATGGGGGCAATCAGCGCCTGCGCTTCCTTTTCCGTGCGAGCGCGTGCTGTGATCCGCACATCCACCTGACCCAGATGCGCGGCCAGCCCCACCGTGGGATTGCTCAGCCGCATGAGTTCGCCGATGCGCTCATCGATGACGCTTTCGCCGATGCCCGCAGTGTGGATGATGCGAGCAAGAATGATCGCCTGCTCCTCCATCTTGCTCTTCAAATAGGGCATGACTTGATTCGTCATCATCTGCTCCATCTCTCGGGGCACGCCGGGCATGGCAATCACCGACCGATTATCTACTTCGACAATAAAGCCCGGTGCAGTGCCAATGGGGTTGGGCAGCATGATCGCGCCCTGGGGAAGATACGCCTGACGTAGATTGTTGTTAGTGAAAGGCCGCCCGCGGCGGGCGAAAAAAATCTTGAGATGGTCAACGATCTCTTCTCGCAGTTGCAGAGGCCGACCGGTGGCGTCAGCCACAGCTTCGCGGGTGATGTCGTCTACCGTCGGCCCCAATCCACCGGTAATGATAATCACATCAGAACGGGCCATGGCCTGACGGATGGCCTCGGCCAGCCGTTCGCGATTGTCTCCCACAGTGATCTTATAAAACAGATTGACGCCAATGCTGCGCAATTTGCGGGCAATGAAGGGAGCATTGGTATCGACAATCTCGCCCAGCAAGAGTTCAGTTCCGGTAGTAATGAGTTCGGCGTTCATAAAGTCGTCACGCTACAGAGAAATGGATATCGATGGCGCGCTGATAGACGTCCAGCAGTTTGGAAGTGAGCGCAGGAATGCTGTACTTTTCCGCATTCTGGCGGGCAGCCCGGCCCATGGCCCGCAGCCTGTCCGGATCGTTGACCAGCGACAGTATGGCTGCAGCCATCTCCGCCTCATCCTCCCTGACAACCACGCAATCCTGGCCGGGATTCACAAAATAAAGCAAGGCTTTGGATTCCACCAGGACCAATGGCAAGCCCGCGGCCATGGCCTCCAACACCACCAGGCCCTGAGTCTCGGTGGTGGACGAAAAAACGAATAGATCGGCCTTTTTTAGCTCATCCACCACTTGAGTGAAAGGCACCATGTCGGTGAATGTAACCCGATGCTCAATGGCCAGCTTCGAGGCCAATTTCTTCAATTCATCCAGACTGGGACCTCCCCCAACCACCATCAACTCAAAGCGGTCATCTTGCTGGACCACCCGCTTGAACACGCGCAGGAGAAAATCTAGATTCTTTTCCTTGGCCACGCGTCCCACATAAATCAGGCGGACGCGGTCGGGATTGCTGAGCAGAGGCTGCTCCCTGAGCTTGAATCGGCTCAGGTCCACAGGGGTGGGAAGGATAGCGACTGGCTTGTTAATGCCATAGCTAGGAAGCAGGTCCACCACTGCGGGCGATGGCGCAATAATGAAATCGGCCCGATTGGCGTAATCCCTCACCATCCGTCGCACGATCTGTTTCACAATCTCGTTGTCCATGCCCAGGAAGTAGTGCGTATACTCGTGGTACATGGTGTGGAAGGTGAAGACCAGCGGAATATCCAACTCCTCGCTGAAGCGGCGGGCTTCCATCCCCACGATGACGGGGTGATGCGCGTGAATGACATCTAGCTTGAGACGAGGAACCAGCCAGGTAATGTGGGGCGCGGTGACGACAGGAAAGGAATAGTTGAGTTGGGTGGGCAGAGGAATAGCGGGGTAACGAAAGATGAAGGGTTGTTCGTCCTCGTAATTGCGGGCGTCGGGCACGAAAACCCCTACAAAGTGACAGGCGTCCAACAAGCCCTGGCGGTAGAGCATAATGGAACGCACGACGCCGTTAATGACGGGAAGATAGGCATTGGCGAACATGCCGACACGCATAGGGAACTCCTGAGAAAGGAGAAGCGGAAAAAGATAGTCGAGTCACGCCCTTCTCGTAAAGGGAAAGTCGCAGCAATGGTAATTTTCGAAGCAGGTATCATGAGCGTTTGCACGCCGATAAGGATGAAAATCTCACGCAAAGACGCCAAAAGC
>CAZDCN010000146.1:0-5834 GCA_964503945.1 uncultured Caldilineales bacterium | reverse complement strand
TATTTACGAAGCAGGCGCCATGAGCGTCTGCTCGCCAATAATGACGAAAATGCGGTCGCAAGTAGCAGGTCGCAAGTCGCAGGTGAGGCTGCGCAAGTTGACTTGCGACCTGCAACCTGCAAACCTGACTTTCATTTGTGTTTCCCCTATTTGTGTCCTCTTTCCGCGGCGCCATTTCTAAATCTCGCCCGCCGCGGCGAGCCGGGCCAGCAAGCCCTTGGCCTTGCGCGCGGCAATGCCCCGGTGACTGATGGCGTTCTTCTCGTCGCGTGTCAATTGGGCGAAGGTCTTGCCCAGGGAGGGGACGAAGAAGACCGGGTCGTAGCCGAAACCGCCCTGGCCCGTGGGTTCATCGATGATGACGCCCGAACACGAGCCCTCCGTGGTCCACACCCGGCCATCGGGTGCGGCGATGGCCACCACGCAATGGAACGCCGCGCTTCGACGGTCGGGCGGCGCATCTTGCAAGCGGTTCAGCAGCAGGCGGATGCGGTCCATATCGGTGGCGTCGGGACCGGCCGCGCGGGCGGAATGCACGCCGGGCCAGCCGCCCAGCGCGTCCACGGCCAGGCCGCTGTCATCGGCCCAGGTGAGCAGGCCCGAAAGCCGGGCGTAGGCGCGGGCCTTGAGCACGGCGTTTTCTTCGAAGGTCGCGCCCGTCTCCTCCACGTCGGCGTCGATGCCCACATCGGCCAGCGAGACCACATGGAAAGGCAGGTCCGCCAGCAAGTCGCGGTATTCCCGCACCTTGCCCAGGTTTTTGGTGGCAATCAGTAGCTGTGTTGACATGGTTACCTCAAGTTGGAAATCCACAGTTTTCGGCCAGTTTGCTTTGGAATGAAAGACGTGTATACTTGAATTATGAGCGATTTTGAAGGAAGCCGTTGGATGCGCGCATCAAAGCACGATCTGGAAATGGCCCAGACGCTTTATCGAGAGCGCTTTTATGACGGATGCGCATTTCATGCCCAACAGTCGGCAGAAAAGGCGCTGAAGGCGTTGCTCCATGCCCTGGAACAGCTTCCGTGGGGACATAGCTGCTTTGTTTTACTTCAACAGGTTGGAGAGTTGCTTCCGAATGAGGCGATTTCTTCTGCGCTCATCGACGCGGCCCATCGACTTGATCAGCATTATTTACCAAGCCGATACCCTGATGCTCTGCCAGAGGGCATTCCGGCGGAACAATATGATCGCGAACTGGCAACTCTGTCGTTGACTGACGCGGAAATGGTCATCCGATTCGTCGAGGAACATTTGCCATGAAAAACAGAGCGTATGCTTATCAAACAGGCATTCAGGCTTATTGCCAGCGCGTGATCGACGCATTCCATCCCGATTGCATCATCCTGCATGGTTCCGTTGCCCGCGGACAGGAACAACCTCACAGCGATGTGGATATCCTGGTCATCGGCGGCGCGTTGCCTGACAACTTTTTCGAGCGGATTTATGCGCTCAATCGTTTGCGTGTGGATGAAACGCCCATTGAAGTTATCGGCTATACCAGACCAGAATGGGAAGCCATGATGAAAAGCTTCCATTTGACTGTGCTGGAATCGTTGGAGTGGGGCCTGCCGTTGTATGGGGAGGCCTTGTTTGACCAATGGAAAGCGCGGCTTGAAGCGTGGAAGCGCGCGGGTTTGAAGCGTGGGAAGTGGGGTTGGGACGCTTCTCCCGTCCTGCTTCGAGATGCGGGTTAAGTGCGATATTCGCCGTTGATGGTCACGTACTCGTGGCTGAGGTCGCAGGTCCACATGACGGCCTGGCCCGGCCCGCGGCCCAATTGCAATTCGATAAGCAGGTCCGTTTCCGCGAAATGCAGGGCTGCGAGGGATTCATCGTAATCCAGCACCGCGCCGCCGGAGACCAAATGCAGTTTGGGAAGGAAATCGCGTTGGCCCGGCCCCTTGCTGGCGATCCACAACTCCGTCTCGGTGACGTCGAAGAGGACGCCGCTGCGGCCCGCGGCGGCCAGAATGCGGCCCCAGTTGGCGTCGCCGCCATAGATGGCCGTCTTCACCAGGGGCGATGTGGCGATGGTCTCGGCCACGCGGTGCGCGTCTTCGTCGTGGGCCAGCCCCCACACGCGGATGGTCACGAACTTCGTCGCGCCCTCGCCATCCCGTACGATCTCCTGGGCCAGGCCCACGCTGAGGTCGGTCAGGGCTTGCACAAAGGTCTGGAAGGCCGGCGAATCGGTTGAGATGAGGGGGCCGCCCGCGGCGCCGTTGGCCAGCAAGGCCACGGTGTCGTTGGTGCTGGTGTCGCCATCCACGCTGATGCGGTTGAAGGACGCATCCACGGCCAGCTTGAGGCCGCGCTGCGCGGCCTCGGGCGTGAGCCGGGCGTCGGTGACGATGACCGCGAGCATGGTGGCCATGTTGGGGTGGATCATCCCCGCGCCCTTGCACATCCCGGCCAGGCGAAATCGCCCGCCCACGCCATCCGCCACCTCCCGCGTCCCAAGCTTGGGGTAGGTGTCGGTGGTCATGATGGCCTGGGCCGCGGCCCAAAAGCCCGCCTCGTCCGGGGTCAGGGACGCGGCCAGGGCGGGCATGGCGGCCTCGATGCGGTGGATGGGCAGGGGAACGCCAATGACGCCGGTGGACATGACCAGCGCTGACGCCGGGGGCAGGCCCAGGGCGCGCTCGGCGGCCTGAGCCATGCGCCGGGCGCGGGCCATGCCTTCGGGCCCGGTGATGGCGTTGGCGTTGCCGCTGTTGATGACCGCCGCCTGGATGTGGTTCGCGTTTTGGGCCAGCAGTTCGCGGTCATACGCCACGGGCGCGGCCGCGAAGCGGTTTTGGGTGAACACCGCGGCCGCGACCGCGGGCGATTCGGAGAAAATCAGCGCCAGATCGAGCTGGCCATCGGGCTTGACGCCGCTGGCGACGCCGGCGAATCGAAAGCCGTGGGGGAGGGCATGGGTGGGATCGGACATGGCAGGGGTAAAGAGGCGTGTGAGCGTGTGAGCGTGTGGGCGTGTGGGCGAGGAGGCGAATTGTCAATGGCCAATTCAGGGAGCGGCGGCCCGCCGATACCGATGAAAATGTGGAAGCCAATTTGGCGCGGACGGCTAATTGCGTAATGCGTCATGCGTAAGCGCCGCACGTTTTTCGTTTTACGCATGACGTCGTTGAGCCCTCGGCCAACGCTGGCGCTGAGAAGGTCTCCGCAGACGAGGCTAACGTCTATTTACGGAACAGCGGTCAGTCGCGTTTGAAGTTGCTGTAGTCGGGCGAACGGTATTTCGATACGCCCGTGCCTTCGATCTCCAACAGCGCCCGCACTTTCATGGGCAGGCCGAAGAGCTTGATGAAGCCCTCAGCATCCTGCTGATTGTACACGTCATCCTCATCAAAAGTCACATAATCCTCGCGATAGAGGCTGTAGGGGCTCTTGCGCCCGATGAGGATGGCGTTGCCCTTGTAGAGCTTGAAGCGCACCGCGCCCGTCATGTTCTCTTCGGTGACTTTCACGAACGCGTCCAGGGCCTCGCGCAAGGGCGTAAACCACTGTCCATTGTACACCAGGTCCGCATAGCGCAGGCCGATCTGCTGCTTGAAATGCAGCGTGTCCTTGTCCAGCACGAGCTGTTCCAGCGCGGCGTGGGCTTCGTAGAGGATGGTTCCGCCCGGGGTTTCGTAAATGCCGTGGGACTTCATGCCCACCAGGCGGTTCTCCACCAGATCCACCCGGCCGATGCCATGCTTCGCGCCCAACGCATTCAACGCATCCATCATCTCCACCGGGCCCATGGCCACGCCGTTCAGGCGGATGGGCAGGCCCCCCTTGAAATCGATGGTGATGATGTCGGGTTCGTCGGGCGCGTTTTCGGGCGAGGTCGTCAGGGTGTACATGTCCTCCTCGGGCTCATTCCAGGGGTCCTCCAACAGGCCGCCTTCATGGCTCATGTGCCACAGATTGCGATCCCGGCTGTAGATGGAGGTTTCGGTGGCGGGGACGGGCACGTTGTGCTTGGCCGCATATTCCAGCGCGTCCTTCCGCCCGCGGATCTCCCATTCCCGCCAGGGGGCGATGATCTTCAGCTTGGGGTTAAGGGCCATGACCGTGAGCTCGAACCGCACCTGGTCGTTGCCCTTGCCCGTGGCCCCATGCGCGACCGCGTCCGCTCCCTCCAGTTCCGCGATCTCCACCAGGCGTTTGGCGATGAGGGGGCGGGCCATGCTGGTGCCTAGCAGATATTTTCGCTCATAGACCGCGCCCGCCTGCATGGTGGGAAACACGTAGTCTGTCAGGAATTCCAGGCGCAGGTCTTCGATGTAGATTTTGCTGGCGCCCGAGGCCAGGGCTTTCTCCTCCAGGCCTTCCAGTTCTTCAGCCTGGCCCAGGTTGGCGCTGAAGCAGATAACCTCGCAGCCGTAATGTTCCTTCAGCCAGGGCACAATGACCGACGTATCCAGGCCGCCCGAATAGGCCAGCACGACTTTGTTGATTTTGGGTTGGGTGGGTGACACGAGATTCGCTCCTATGAATTTTGAATAGATAATAAAAAAACCACGATGCTTGACGCCATCGTGGTTGGGTGGGATTCGAGTTCAGATGCAGACGCGTTTGCGGGGATCAGACCGAAGATCTGACCTCGTCCCGTTAGCTGCGACGCCTGCGCTGGATGAACATGGTGCGACTATACCGGATTTCCGGGCATCTGTCAACTTTCCACGGGCCTCGGAAATTGATTCGCGTCCCCGGACGTGGTATAACTGCCTCCATGCCCCGACGCCTTACCGATCCCCAACGCTTCGACCGGCTCCTGCTCACGTTCCCACGCCCGCACATCCTGCAAACCAGCCACTGGGCCGCGCTGAAAGCGCCCCTGTGGTCGAGCCAGCAGGTGGTTTGGGGGAAGGACGATGCGCCCGAAGCCGCGGCCAGCATCCTCACCCGTCGCCTGGGCCGCCTTCCCATCAAGATCCAATACGTCCCCAAGGGCCCCATGGTCCGCCCCAACCTCCACGCGTGGGAGCAGACCCTGGCCGACCTGGAGGCCCGGGCCCGCCGCGACCGCGCGCTCTTCGTCAAAATCGATCCCGACGTGGAGGCCGACAGCGACCTGGGCCGGGCGGTGACCGCGCTCCTGCAACGACGGGGTTGGGTCTACAGCGCCGATCAGATTCAATTCCCCAACACCATGCTCTCCGACCTGACCGCAGGGGAGGAGGCGTTGCTGGCGGGGATGAAGCAGAAAACCCGGTATAACATCCGCCTGGCCGGGCGAAGGGGCGTGGTGGTGGCTCCCAGCGATGATTTCGACGCGTTCTACGACCTCTACGCCCTCACCTCCGCCCGAGACGGCTTCCTCATCCGCCCGCGGGCCTATTACCTGCGGGTGATGACGCGTTTGCAGACTCATGGGTTGGGCCAGCTTCTCTTGGCCTGGGTGGAGGAAAAACCCGTGGCGGGGCTGTTTCTGTTCCGCTTCGGGCCCACGGCCTGGTATTTCTACGGCGCGTCCAGCAACGAGGAGCGACGGCGCATGCCCACGTATCTGCTGCAATGGGAGGCCATGCGTTGGGCCATGAGTCGAGGCTGCGCGGTGTACGACTGGTGGGGCGCGCCCAACGAGCTGGATGAGCGCGATCCCATGTGGGGGGTGTACCGCTTCAAGCGGGGGTTTGGCGGGCGGTTTGTGCGGTGGATCGGCGCCTGGGATTACGCGCCCCATCGGGCGCTATACCGGGCCTACACTCGGGCCATGCCCCGGGTGCTGGACTTCATGCGACGGCGCAATCCAGGCCGAGCCCGCCGCGGGAACTTTCCCGCCTGCTTCGTAAATAGGCCTCTCTCACGTCACCCTGAGGGAGCGAAGCGACCGA
>CAZDCN010000145.1:0-5837 GCA_964503945.1 uncultured Caldilineales bacterium | reverse complement strand
TCCCATCTCAAGAAGTTGGGCAGCGAGGCCTTAGGCCAGGTGGGGCACAAGGCGGACCCGCTGCTGGAGCGGTTGGTGGGCAGCAAGGTGGTTTTCGAAATGGTGGAGGATGATGTGGTGCATGAGCACGTGGGCGTGTTTAAGAATTATTCCGCGGATTTTTTGGAGATCCTGGATGTGCAATTCCCCTGCCAGGAACGCATTCCCGTCAACCGGGATGAAGCGCAACAACTGGCGGGGCTGGAGGTGAGCGCGGAGGATGATGTGATTCGCATCATCAACGGTTCGGGCGTGCCTGTGATGCTGCTGAGGCTGACCACCACGGAGAGGGAACAATTGCTGGATGTGCTCGTGGACCCTGATGGAGAGGTGACCATTTTCTCGGAGATCGACTTCGTTCAGGCCATTCTCCATGCCCGCATTGTGCGGGAGTTGGATATGATCGTGCCTCGCTCCCAGGCCGTGGTTCGGCATCGGGCTGAGGTGAACCAGGCGCATAAACTGACGGATATCATCTTCGATGTGGGCGTGCGTCTGCCCTGGAGCGATAAGGATGACCGCATGATGGCCAGGCTGCACGAGAAGCTGGAGGCCAACCCGATGGATGTGTGCAGCATGTCGGTGCTGGGACGCATCCTGCTGGAGAATGGCGACTATGACGAGGCCGAAGGTTGGCTGAAGCGAGCTTACGCCATGCGTTTTTCTTTGCCCGACAACGGGCGCAGCGTGGGCTTGCACTTGCAGGAGATCGCGCGTTATCGGCAGCGCACCGGCGCGCTCCTGGCCCGGGCTGCCGCCTCTTCCTTCGACGGGGTCGATTTCACCATCGCCGTTCAGGACGCGGCCGATGTGCGAGAGGGCGCGCGATAGATGATCGCGCCATCAGGGGATGCTTTTTGGGGAAAAGAACCGCCGGGAGGCAGATCGAACTACTCGTTCGGGTAGTTGTGAACTATCCGTTCAGGGCGTGATGACCATCTTCTAGCATATTGTTGGGGCGGTGTATTTTTGTTACGGTAAGATTGCCCACTATTTGTTGCCGACATTGATGCCTGGGCGGCCATGTCATGCTGGCCGTGGCACTCTCTCCACCATCTTCATCCAACGTAACTGCGGGGGCGTTTCATGTCACAAATCGATCTCGTCAATCCAGTCATCCGACGCAAGGTCTTAGAGGTGCGCGAGCATCCGGAGGCCTTTTGGGCCCAAGAGGCCCGACGACTGACCTGGTTTCGCTACTGGAACAAGGTCTTCGAGTGGAATTATCCCGAACGCTATCGCTGGTTCATCGGCGGGGAGACCAATCTCTGTTATAACGCGCTGGACAGGCATGTGGAGTCGGGGCGAGGGGGGCACGCGGCATTGATTTACGCCAACGAGCGGGGTGAGCGCCGCATCTTTACGTACGCGCAGATGTTGCATCATGTGGAGAAGCTGGCCGCGGCCTTGAGGGGCATGGGGGTGAAGCGGGGAGATCGCATCACGATTTATATGCCCGTTTGCCCAGAAGCCATCATGCTCATGCTGGCCGCGGTGCGCATCGGTGCAATTCATATCGTTGTTTTCGCCGGGTTCGGCGCGCAGGCCCTGGCCAGCCGCATGGAGGCCAGCGGCTCTAAGCTGCTGTTCACCGCGGATGTGACGTATCGCAAGGGCAAGAATGTGCCCCTGAAGGGCATCGTGAATGACGCCATGGCCCTGGCGGGGGAAGGCGTCGAAAAGGTGATGACGCTCAATCGCACGGGCGCGGACCTGCCCATGGGCGAAAAAGACATGAACTGGGAGGATTTTCTGGCCCGAGGCGAAGGCCAGACCGGGGGCTTCGTCCCCATGGAGGCCAACGAGCCCGCGTTCATCATGGCCACTTCGGGCACCACGGCCCGCCCCAAACTAACGGTGCATTGTCATGGCGGCTATGGCGTGTGGATTATGAGCACAGGCGACTGGCTGTTCAAGTTGCGGCCTGAGGATGTGTGGTGGGCCACATCAGACATCGGCTGGATCGTGGGGCATTCCTACATCGTATACGCCCCCTTGATGGTCGGAGCCGCCACCATCGCCTACGAAGGCGGTTTAGATTACCCCGGTCCGGAGAATTTCGGCAATCTGCTTGAGGAATTCGCGGTGACCGGGGTTTTTACTGCTCCCACCGCGGTGCGCATGCTCATGTCGTATGGCGCGGAGCCTCTGCGACAGGCGGACCTGAGCGCGCTGGAGCGCATCGTATGCGCGGGCGAACCCCTGAACACGCCGGCCTGGGAATGGTTGCAAAAGCATGTGTTGCACGATAAAGCGCCGGTCATCGACCACTGGTGGCAAACAGAGACGGGCGGCCCGGTGATTGGCAACCCTTACGGGTTGAGCATGACGCCCATCAAGCCCGGATCCGCAGCCATCCCCATGCCGGGCATCGAGATCGCCGTGATGAATCTGGACGGCGAGGAGCTGGAGCCCAATGAGAAAGGCATCCTGGTCATCCAGAAGCCCTTCCCCGGCCTCACCTCCACCCTGTGGGGAGAGCATGATCGCTATAACCGCGACTACTGGGAGCGCATCCCCGGCCATCGGGTCTATTTCACCGGCGACGCCGCGCACATCGATGAGGATGGCTATGTGTGGTTCGCGGGCCGGGCCGATGAGGTGGTGAACGTGGCCGGGCATCGCATCGGCACGGTGGAGGTGGAGACGGCGTTGCTCACCCATCCCGCAGTGGCCGAGGCGGGCGTCACCGGTCGCCCCGACGAGGTGCGGGGCGAGGTGCTCTCCGCCTTTGTCGTGCTGAAATCGGGCTTCGCGCCCTCGCCCGAACTGGCGCAGGAGCTGCGGCAGGCCGTGCGCAGCACCCTGGGCCCGGTGGCGGTCATCGGCGAGATCAGCTTCGTGAACATGCTGCCCAAGACCCGCTCGGGCAAGATCATGCGGCGGGTGCTCAAGGCCGTCATCCTGGATAAAGACCCGGGTGACATCACCACCATCGAAGAAGTGGGTTCGGTGGAGGAGGCCCGCGCGGCCTGGGAAGCGCTCAAGGCTCAGCGCCGTGGCGGCGCAGGCGCCGACCGCGCCGATTGATCGTCCATCGTCCCCATTCGGGCGGGCAAGCCCACACCCTTGCCTGTTCCCGAATTTCTCCTATTCCTTCCACTGCACCGATGCATGTCCAACGAGGAGGTGATGTGTATTGATGGACGCCTGAAACCGAACTTCCGTGAGATCGTCCTTCCCTTCCCCATGACCCAACCCCCCATTTTTTCGGAGGAAGCTTGTTATGGACAAGAAAGAAGACAAGGCGCGCGCCTATTGGCGAGCCAATCTCCGTTTGATCACCATCCTGCTGGTCATCTGGGCGCTGGTTTCCCTGGGCGCGGCGGTGCTGTTCGCCGCCCCCCTCAATCAGCTCAATGTGGCGCAACTGCCCATGAGCTTCTGGTTCGCCCAGCAGGGCTCGATGATCATCTTCGTGATTCTCATTTTCGTCTATGCCTGGAGGATGAATAATATCGACCGCCAGTTCGGCATGGAAGAACGTGAGGAGGAGGATCAATCATGAGCACTGAAGTCTGGACCTTGATCATCGTAGGCATTACTTTTGCCTTTTATCTCTACATCGGGTACATGAACCGGGTGCGGGAGACCGCCGGCTTCTACGTGGCGGGGCGCGGCGTGCCCGCCATCGCCAACGGCGCGGCCACGGCCGCGGACTGGATGTCGGGCGCGTCGTTCGTCTCCATGGCGGGCCTGATCGCCTTTTTGGGCTATGACGGCGCGGTCTACCTGATGGGCTGGACGGGCGGTTATGTGCTTCTGGCCCTGTTGCTGGCTCCTTACCTGCGCAAGTATGGCAAATACACCGTTCCCGACTTCATCGGGGATCGTTATTACTCCAATGGCGCTCGTTCGGTGGCGGCCATCGCCACGGTCTTCATCTCCCTCACCTACGTGGCGGGGCAGATGCGGGCGGTGGGGATTGTGTTCAGCCGCTTCCTGCAGGTGAACATCGTCCTGGGCGTGATCATCGGCATGGCTATCGTGGCCTTCTTCGCCGTGTTGGGAGGCATGAAAGGCATTACCTGGACGCAGGTGGCCCAATACTCCATCCTCATCCTGGCTTACCTCATCACGGCCTGGGCCATCTCGGCCAAGCTCACGGGCAATCCCGTGCCGCAACTGTCGTTGACCTTCAGCGACATCGCCACCCGGCTGAACCAGCTGCAGGTGGATCTGGGATTGAAGGAGTATCTAGCGCCCTTCCAGCATTTCTCGCAGCTCAACGTGTTCTTCATCACCCTGGCGCTCATGTTGGGCACCGCGGGGCTGCCTCACGTGATCATCCGCTTCTACACGGTGCCCAGCGTGGCCGACGCGCGTAAATCCGCGGGGTGGGCGCTGCTTTTCATCGTCATCCTCTACACTACGGCGCCGGCTCTGGCCGTTTTCGCCAAGTACAACATCCTCAACACCATCAACGCCAAGCCTGTGGAGGAAGTTCAAAGCATCGGCTGGGTGCAAAGCTGGATGGAAACGGGCCTGTTGAAGTTGGAGGATAAAAACGGGGATGGCGTGTACACCATGACCAGCGATAAGGAGACCAATGAGATCGTCTTCGACCGGGACATCATCGTGCTCTCGACGCCGGAGGTCGCGGAATTGGCCCCCTGGGTGGTGGGCCTGGTGGCCGCGGGCGGTCTGGCTGCGGCGTTGTCCACGGCTGCGGGCCTGTTGTTGGCCATGTCCAGCGCTTTCTCCCACGACATCTACTATCGCATCATGCGGCCCGACGCGGATGAACGCCAACGCATGATCGTGGGGCGCTCCACGATTTTCGTGGCCATCCTCATCGCCGGATACTTTGGCGTGCATCCGCCAGGCTTCGTAGGCGAGGTCGTGGCCTTTGCCTTCGGCCTCGCGGCGGCCAGCCTCTTCCCGGCCATTATCCTGGGCATCTTCGACAAACGGATGAACCGGGAGGGGGCCATTGCCGGCATCCTCACCGGGCTGGTCTTCACCCTGGTCATGATCGTGCTCATCCGCTCCACCCGGCTGTTGGGCACCCAGGAGCCCATTCTCGACTCCTTCCTGGGCGTGAACGCCCAGGGCGTGGGCGTCTACGGCGCGATTCTCAACTTTATCGTCTCGCTGATCGTCTCTCGCTTGACCGCGCCTCCGCCTCAGGAAATTCAGCAGATGGTGGAGGATATCCGCGTGCCCCGCGGCGCGGGCGAGGCCACAGCTCATTGAACCAAGGAGGCGTTCGGTGTTGAATCGAACGCCTCTTCCCTTTTTCGGCCAACAGCAAGGAGCCCAATCTGATGAGCACAGGACAGCGCACCATGAATTCCCAAGAACATCCCTCTTTTGTCGTGGCCCCCAATCTCCCGCTTCAAGCCGCGCGCACGACGCTGGGAGTTTCCCTGTTCTTCTTCCTGTTCTATTTAGCGGGCCATTTCATCTTCGGCTTCACCTTTCCCACGCCTGGCGATTTGTTCCAGATCTTCCTGACCTCGTTCGGCGGCGTGCTTTTGGGGCTGGCGTTCAGCCGAGTATGGCCCCTGCCGCCCAAACCGGGCTTCGAACGCATCGTGCGCGTCTTCTTGCTGATGGCTCCCGCTTTGGGAATCGGATTGGCCCTGCACGTCCTTCTGCAGGGGCCCCAGCCTGAACGGGCCCTGTACCTCATCTTCGCCCTTGCCGCCTGGCTTGGGTCGGGGTATATTGTACGCGTCGGGGATTGACCGCTCCCTTTCTTCTCTACCCGTTCCATTCACATCAAAAAGGAGTGTGCTTTATGGACCGACACGAAGAGATCAAGGCAGCCGAACATGAAGTGTATTACCCCTCGC
>CAZDCN010000144.1:0-5846 GCA_964503945.1 uncultured Caldilineales bacterium | reverse complement strand
GTGTTCCCCCAAATAGGTCTCATGGCAATGGCAAAGGAAGATAGCTATGAAAATTGGTTCTACTGAAGAAAGCTTTGTCTCACGCCAAGTCGCCAAGGCGCAAAGGGAAGAAGGGTGCTGGATGCCAAGGCGTCAAGCGTAAAACGTCAAATGACATCATGTTGAGGCGTCCTAAATGAGCGCATCGACACCCGGCGATGAATCGCCGGGCTACCAAACAGCGCCGAATGAAATCCGGCTTGGCCCTGAAGGGGCGCTGTTCGTAGCCGGGGTGATTTATCGCCCACCCTCCAGGCGGCGGCTCTCTCCTTTCGTTCTCCCTCGTGTCGAGATGGGCGGGGGAGGAACACAAGGAGGGGTTAGCGCCTAAAGCGTCTGAGTTCTCGCGGCTTGTGTTCGATGCGCCTCCAGCTGAAATAGGGCGCATTCAAAAAATAAAGAGGAAGACGGTGCGTCTTCCCGTAGGGTCAGGGTGATTCCGCCGCCCGCAACAACAGGAACCCGAACAACAGGAACGACAATAACGGGTTTCGTGTGGTGGTCGTCCACAACTCTCCTGCCCCGCCGGAAATGGGTGACGCCGCTTTGCGCCGTCATCCCGAGGCCCAATCGAGAGATGGCGCACCCTGATCCTGGCCGACGGACCTGTGTTTGTCGGGCGAATAGCGCCGAGGCCCGTCCCCTGGGGCTGAAATACGTCCCTTGGGGCGGGCCGCACTATGTCGAACGACGCCATCCGCCCAGCAGCCGCCCTATCTCGGCCATCATGACACTGGCGTGCCGAAACTGGCCTGGAGAGAACAGCGTCAGATCGTGGGCGAGCAGCATGGATTTGCGCAAGCGCGTTAGGGCGATGTCCGCGGCCAGGAGGTGTTGGCCGACGCGAGTTTTGTCGAGGCTGGCAGCGATGAGCGCGTCCTGCAGGGCGAAGGCCTGATTATTGATGCGGTGCGACAGGGTGAAGCGATATTCGCGTGGGAATTTGCGGGTGGCGGGCAGGAGCCAAACCAACAGATCGTGGGTGCGGGTGAAAATGGGTGATTGCTTCATTGGGGTTTGGGTGAGGGAACTGGATGGGAAAGGAATAAGTGACGACGTAGTCCAAAGGTTTGCCCATAGCGCACGTGGTTCACCCAGCCCTGAACCGAGGCGGTGATGACGTCCAAGGGCAGGTCACCTGACTCGTACTGGCGCAGCATGGCGCGAAAACGGCGACGAAAGGCGATGCCCTTGCGTCGTTTGAGGCGGCGATGATGGGGAAAGAGGATGAAGCCCAGAAAGGGGATGCCCTGGCTGACGGGGCGTGGCTGGCAACGGTTTTCGTGCAAGATGAGACGAAGGGATGCCAGGAAGTCCATGATGGCTTTTCGCCATGCCCAGAGTGTGGGTTTGTCATGGGCAAAGAGTAAGAAGTCATCCACAAAGCGGACATAGCCGCGACATTTGAGTTCCCGTTTGATGAAGTGATCCAGGGGATTGAGATAGACGTTGGCCCAGAACTGGCTGGTGAGGTTGCCAATAGGCAGACCGCGCGGGCGCTGGATGGCAAAGAGATCATCGCCAGGGAAATAGACCATGTCGTATTCATGGTCCAGGACGCCTTCGCCACTACGCAAAATGGTGCGGATCAGCCAGAGGACGTCGGGATCGACGATCACGCGCTGGAGGGTGTGCAGCAGGATGGCGTGATCGATCGCGGGGAAGAACTGGCGGACGTCGCAGGTGAGGACATAGGGATATCGGCGGGCGAAAGCCTGAGCGCGATCCAGGGCCTTGTGGGCGCCCTTGCCTTTGCGGTTGGCGTAGCTATCGTGAATAAAGCGTCGTTCGAACAGCGGCTCGATGACGTTGCACAAGGCGTGATGCACCACTCGATCGCGAAAGGGCGCTGCGGAGATCAACCGTTTTTTGGGTTCGTGGATGGTGAAGTTGACGTAAGGGCCAGGCTGATAGGTTTTCTCCGTCAATTGTTGTTGCAAAATCAGCAACTTTTCACCAACGTTTTGCTCAAAGCGGGCGGCAGGGGGCTGGCCGCGCTTGCCCTTCCGGGCCTTGCGCCAGGCCAGCATCAGGTTTTCCCAGTGGGTGATCTGGGGATAGAGGTGACGGTAAAAACGACCCATTTTTCAAAAAAATTCGATCGCTGCGCCACGGCGCAGCGATATCAGGATTCAGAAGATCAGAAACCAGAAATCAGCATTCAGGAGCCAGAACTATGAGAGATGGGGACGACCACCACACGATACCCGCCCCCGTCGAGCCCGACGAGCGGGGCCCCGTTGACGCGGGCGGCGGACGTGACGCCTTCGGCGCCTTGATAAAAGGAGCCTCCACGTGCTACTTTCCCCCATAGTTCATGATCGTCACGCGTCCACTCCCACACGTTGCCGTTGAGGGCGTGGACGCCGGCGGGGGAGGCGCCGGCGGGATACATGTGCACGGGCGCGGGCTGGTCCAGGCCGCTCTCTGCGGAGTTCACCCTGGCCGGATGGAAGGCGTCACCCCAGGCGTAGCGGCCGGGCCCGGCCGCGGCCTCCCATTCCGCCTCGCTGGGCAGGCGGACCTCCTCATCCTCTCCGATGATCCCTTTTTCCCTCCAGACTTCGGTCAGCCACTGGCAATAGGCGTAGGCTTCAAACCAGCTTACGCCCACCACGGGCTGGGTGGCTTTGTTGAAACGCGCATCGTTCCACAACCGAGGTTCGCTCCAATGCCATCTATCCCGGTACCTTTTGCCTTCATGGCTCCACCATCGGCCTTCCTGGTATCCGCCCGCTGCCCAAAAGCGGCGGAACTGGGCGTTGGTGACGGGGTATTTGCCGATGCGGAAGGGGTAGTTCAGGTCTGGGTCGTTGATGCGGATGAGGTCGTCCAGGTCGTCGGGCAGCACGCCCAGGTCGGCCAGGATCAATCCTGCTTCCAGACGTTGGCGGGCAACGGCCTTCACTCGGTCTGTGTTCGGGCCTGCAGGCATAGGCAGGTTGGGATTTTGCATGATGTTGGTTAATGCCGGGGCCAGGTCTTTCAATAAGTCCTCGGCATCCTCCTCGTCCAGGGCGTCTCGGCCATATTCCAGCCAGGCCAGGCCCGCCAGCACCGGGGCCTGCCAACGGCTGAAGTCGTGTTTCATGCCCTTTGCCAGTCTGCTTATTATGCCTAGCCAATACCCCTCCATCTGCACATCCTTGATGGTCAGATATCCGCAAGCCAGCAGGACAACTTCATGCCAGATGTCGTTGTCAATGAGCTTCAGGAATTCTCGGGCTGGATTTTTCAATGTAAGCAGCCAACGTGCAGCCAGATACTCCTGGAAACTGCGGTGAGGAAAGACGAAGGTGTCATCATCATCGGGAACAAGCAGCCCGCTCCGTTCTGCCATCAAGGCGATGACGCGGCTGGACCAGGCTTCTCCCTCGAAGGGACTGCGCCCCTTTTGGGCATACAACTCCTGAAGCGCTTGACGCAAATCTTTCTTTTGGATGGCTGCGGCCCGTTCCCTGCCACTTTGGGCGTGGGCCTCGTATGTAAGTTTCCATAGCATTCTCTCGAAATCAGCCTTGTCGATGGGGGGATCGGGGTCATCCAAGAGCTCCCGTAGTCGAGGGACATTGCCTTCTTCTGATTTCCGTTTGTCCCACTCCCAAAGCAACTGTTGAACCACCAAGTGATACAATTCCACTCGTCTCTCGGGCAAATCTGAATGCGTGTTCACCATGGCCAGCATGGTGAGAAGCAAAGGCGTGCCGGCCATCTCCCGTAGTGTGGGGCGGGTGGCAATAGCGCGCAGGAGGCGGTCGTGTTTTTGGGCGGCTTTCTTTGGTTGCAGGATCTCCCCCACCCGCGACATCTCGTCATACCATTTCTCAACAAATCTCTGAATGCGATGGTCGTCCAGGGGGGCGAGGACGGCTTCAGGAAATTCGGCCAGTCGGTAGGCGGGATTGTTATATGGACGAATGCGGCTGGTGACCAGTATCCGGCAGTCGGGATGTATACGTCGGAATTCGCGGATGCTTTCCAGAATCACTTTTCGATGGTTGTAATCCTTTGTGCGTTCCGGAACAGGCGCTTCGTCCAGTCCGTCAAACATGACCAGTGTTTGGGGGTGGTTGAGACGGCGGATGAGCTGTTTGCGGTCCACACCGCCCCGGAATTCGCTTTCCAGAATTTGATATACAAGTTCAACATCAGGTTGATCAATGCCTTTTCCTTTCTCTGGATCCGGGGATGTTCTGAGGGTGCTGCTCCAGCGACGGATCACAATCCGAATCGGAAAGAGTGGTTCATCGAATTGGTGATCGAGCATGTTGCGCCAACCAGGCTCCTCCTCAAGCTGGGCTCCGGCAAGGATATAGGTCAGATAATCCACGAAGGTGGATTTTCCTGAACCAGGATCTCCCAAGAGCACGAGGTCACGATGTTTGGCTACGGCTTCAATAGCTGTGAGGGGCCTCAGAGCGTGTTTCAACGCGTCTTCATCGGGCACCCATGGATTCAAGGGGTGACGCTTCCAGGCATCTTCTTTTTTCATCAATTTTGCCAACGAAAGGCCATAATCTCTGATTGCATCCACATCCCATGCACGCTCACGCTCACGCTGTCCTCCCTGCTGCATCAACCAGGATTGCATGTCTTTTCGCAATCGGGGACGTTCATCATCAGGCACTTTTAGTCGGTCGAAAACGTCATCCAGGGTGAGGGATGGGCGTTCGACGGCTAGGTCCACATATACCCGATGCAGCTCTACCCTTTTTTTCTGCGTCAAACGTTCTCTCTCGGTACTCAGGGCGTCTTCGGCCAGTCTGACCCGGTCCGTTTGGGCCCGTAGCCGTCGCAAGTAGCTTTTCTCCCCCTCTTGTAAAACCATCACCTGTTGCAGTTCAATCCAACGCTCCAGTTGTTCATTCAGATGATCGATTTTTTCCTCAGTGCGCAAGACGCTGCGCCCGATGATACGCAGGGCCTGTTCTTGCAGGGGCAGCAGCGCGCGGCGCATGCACAGCAGATACACTCGCACGGCGAGATCGCGCTGGGCGTCGCTGAGGCCGGGCCAGTCTCGGGCCATGGCCTGACGCAGGGCCGTTTCCAGCGCGCTTTCGTCGGGGCTGGCGGGCAAGTGGTCCAGCGCGGCCTGGAGGGAAGGCAGGTCGCGCAAGGGCAGGCTGTGCATCCATTGCCTCAAGGCGGCGTCCCCCACCTGTTGCATGAAGCACTCGTCGGCCCGGGCCATGGCGGCGCTGAGAGCTTGCTGGTTTTCGCTCTCCTGCAGCCACGCATCCACGCGGCTTTCCGCTTCATCCAGCCCCACGTCTGCGAATACGTCCAGGGTCTCATCGCCCACGGCTTGCTTCACCGCGTGTTTCAATAACGCCTTGCCCAGGCGCAAGGGGAATTTCCTGTCCATGGAGCTGCTCCGGGGAATAAAAGGATGAGGGAGGACTTGTCCAATGCATTTTATCAGAGGAAGCGTCTCTTTGCTACTGGGTGTGTTGTGCCGCGTGGGCTTCTGAAAAGACTTTCAAGGTCTGTGAGACCTTGAAAGTCTGGGGGAGGCGGGCGCGCGGATTTGGAAAGACGCCTCCATGTTGAAACGCTCCCTGCTGTGCCCTGGCTGCCCTCAGCCGAATGGCCCGGTCGAGCTGCGCGAAGACCTCGAAGGTCTCGCAGACCTTCGAGGTCTGGGCGCGCGCTAGTCCCAATCGTCCGCCACCCATGAGGCGATATCGATGGGATTGGCCGCTGCATAGGCTTCGACGCTGTCGAAACCGCCTATCCAGAATCGAAGTTCGTCCCGTTGCAAATGCGTGGGGGCGTCGGTTTGCATGGCGTGCCAGGATGAATAGGGC
>CAZDCN010000143.1:0-5848 GCA_964503945.1 uncultured Caldilineales bacterium | reverse complement strand
ACGGGGATGGGAGCAACCCTTGCGGGTTTGACAGCCCGGAGCCCTGCGATGATCATGGGCATGGCACCCACACCATGGGCACGATGGCGGGGAATGATTTGGACCCCGGCGATCCCAACTGGCCCGAAGGCGCAAACAACGCCATCGGCATCGCGCCAGGCGCGCAATGGATCGCCTGCCGTAACATGGAGGAAGGCGTGGGCCGCCCCTCCACCTACATCGAATGTTTCGAGTGGTTCACCGCGCCCTGGCCCATCGGCGGCGACCCCGATCTGGACGGCGATCCCAGCAAAGCGCCCGATGTCATCAACAACTCGTGGGGTTGTCCCCCTTCGGAGCAGTGCAATGGCCCGGAGATCGAGCCCGCCATGAATGCAGCCATCGACGCCGGCATCGTCGTAGTGGTCTCCGCGGGCAACGACGGCTCCAGTTGCAGCAGCGTCAACGACCCGCCAGCCATCTATCCCCGCTCTTTTGCCGTGGGGGCTACCGACAGCGGCGATAATTTGGCCAGCTTCAGCATCCGCGGGCCTGTCACCTACAATGGCGAGACCTTTCGCAAGCCCGATATCAGCGGGCCGGGGGTGAGCGTCCGTTCAGCCTACCCAAACAACAGCTATGCGACCATGTCGGGCACGAGCATGGCCGGGCCTCATGTGGCGGGGGTCGCCGCGTTGTTGCTCTCGGCGGAACCAGCGCTTAAGGGCCGGGTGGAGATGACGGAACACATTCTCATGCGCACCGCAGATCCCATGACCACGAGCCAGGGCTGTGGCGGGGACGGCGCCACCGATGTGCCCAACAACGCTTTCGGTTGGGGCATTGTCAACGCCCAGAGCGCGATCGAATCCCTCTCCCAGCCGGGAACGCTCACAGGCGTGATTACCGACACCCTCACCAGCGACCCCATTCCCAACGCCACCGTGGCCCTGCACCCCCTGGACGATCCCGCTTCCACGGTCATGACGACGACCACGGATGCCTCGGGCGGCTATACCTTCATCACCGATTGGGGAGAGTACGAGATCAGCGTCACCAAGGCGGGATACGCCGACGCCACGGCCGCCCCTATCTATGTGGTGGGAGGCAAGACCACGACGCAGGACGCAGGTCTCAATCCCATTCCCGCCAGCGTCACCGATCTGACCATTGCTATCTCGAACGGGAATATCGAACTATCTTGGAGCCACCAGGATGACACCATCGTGAATTACGAGGTGTGGCGAGCTTTGGATGCGCCTTACTTTGATCCTGCCAATGCTGGGCAAAAGATCGGGGATGTGGCGCCTGGCTCCCTGGGTGGGACTCTTAGCTTCGTTGACACAGCCAGTCCTTTGGGTGATACAACCCAGCAGGGCTACTATCTGGTATTGGGTGTGAACAGCGTGGGCCAGCGGGCCAATCCCAACCCTCACGTGGGCGAATTCGACTTCGCGCTCATGGCTGGCGCGCCCTGACCACATGCTTGATTGGCGCGGCGCTCACAACAAGCGAAACGGCTTCTTTAGAGCCTGTTATGGACTTCCTGCAAAGTGCATATCGGCTCTAATCAAAATCTTATGGGGCGTCGATAAAATGGGATAAACTTCTGCATTCCATGGAGGTGAAACCGCGCGATGACCGTTGCCACAAAAGAGCTAACCGCCGAAACCCGTCAGTTTCAGACCGAAGTCAAACAACTGCTGGATATTCTTGTCCATTCCCTCTATTCCCAGCGGGAGATCTTCCTGCGCGAGCTGATCTCCAATGCGTCCGACGCGCTCCACCGCATGAAGTTTGAAATGCTCACCAATCAGAATGTGGTGGACCCGGACGCGGAGCTGGCAATCTACATCACCAGCGATCCCGAAGCGGGGACGCTGACCATCCGCGATACGGGCGTGGGCATGACCCGGGAGGAGCTCATCGAGAACCTGGGCACCATCGCCCATTCCGGCGCGGCCCAATTCCTCAAGGCGTTGCAAGAACAACAGCAGTCGGGGGAGGCCATCGAGCAGATCGGCCAGTTTGGCGTGGGCTTCTATTCCGTGTTCATGGTCGCCGACGAGGTGCGGGTGACCACGCGCTCCTTCCGGCCCGACGCGGACGCATGGACCTGGATATCGTCGGGGGATGATAGCTACACGCTGGAGCCCGCGGACAAGCCTGAACGCGGGACGACCATCGAAATCAAGCTGAAAAAGGACGCCGGTGAATTCGCGGAGCCCTGGCGCATCAAGGCCATCATCCACAAATACTCCGATTTCGTCACCTTCCCCATCTACGTGGGCGATGAGAAAGAGCCTGTGAACCGTCGTCAGGCCATCTGGCGGCTGCAAGCCTCCCAGATTTCCGACGATGAGGCCAACGAATTCTATCGTCAGCTCACCCTGGCCTTCGACGATCCCCTGGCCCGCATCCACGTGCAGACCGACGCGCCAGTGCAGATCTACGCCCTGCTCTACATCCCCGGCAAACTGGATCGCACCCTGCTGGGCCTGAAGCAGGATTACGGCTTGCGCCTCTACTCCCACAAAATCCGCATCCAGGATCGCAACAAGGATCTGCTGCCTGGTTATCTGCGTTTCGTTGAGGGTGTGGTGGATTCCGATGACATCCCTCTGAACGTGAGCCGAGAGATGGTGCAGCAGAGTCGGGTGATGAGTAAAATCAAGGCCGTGCTCACCCGCAAGGTGTTGGGTGAACTGAACCGTATGGCCGAGAAGGAGCCCGAGACATACGAAACTTTCTGGAGAGAGTTCGGCATCTTCATCAAAGAAGGCATCACCACCGAACCCAAAGACCATGAAAAGCTTATTCCTCTGTTGCGTTTCTATTCCACCAAAAGCGAGGAAAAACCCATCTCCCTGGCCGATTACATCGCCCGGGCCAAGCCCGAGCAAAAGACCATCTACTACATTGCGGGGGAAAGTCTGGCCGCGATGAAGCGCAGCCCCCATCTGGAATACTTCCGTCAGCAGGACATCGAAGTGCTCTACTTCGACCAGCCGGTGGACGCCTTCCTACCCCAGGCCATCGGGAAATATGAGGATTTCGAGTTCCAAAATGTGGATCGGGCGGAGTTGAAGGAGCTGGAACCCGAGGAAACGCCCGAAGCGCCCGAAGGTTTCGAGAAGCTGGCGGCCCGGGCCAAGCAGGTGCTGGGCGATAAAATCACCGAGGCCCGGCCCTCCCAACGCCTGGTCTCAGCGCCCGCGCGGCTGGCTGCGCCCCAAGGCGTCATCGATTCCAGCTTACAGCGCATCCGCCGCCTCATGGAAGAGGACTACGCCGCGCCTCAGATGATCCTGGAACTGAATCCCAACCATCCCATCGTGGCCAACCTGCTGGCCCGAGTGCAGCAAACGGAAGAGGATCCCATCGTGGACGCGGCCATCGAGCAACTTTACGAGGACGCGTTGTTGCTGGAAGGTTTCCATCCCGACCCCGCGCAGATGGTCGAGCGCATCGAAAAACTGCTGGAAGCCGCCACGTCCCCCTAATTGCAGCCTACGCTCACGCCCGTGAGTTCACCCGCCTTCACCCAGATGGCGGGGGTGCTCCCGACCTGGATGGGCAGACGATACCAGTTTTCGCCGTTCACCTGCTCCCGACGGTTGGCCTCAAAGGAGCCGTCGCCCGAGAAATTGCCTAAATAATTTCCATTAGGCGCATCGAAGGCCCGGGTGTTGGCGTTGACCCGCACCTGACATTGACCCGGCGGATAATCCACGGCCCCGCCCGCGTTCTGGAAAAAGACGCGCACGCTGGCAAAAGCGCTGGTCCCGGGCGAATAAGCTTCGATGACGCCCCCCGGCGTGGCGGGCGACGGAATGGTCAGATCCACGGACCAGGTTCCCTGTCCCCCCAAATCGACCTCCGGTCCTTGCAGGACGGCGGCCTGCTCCACCAGCACGGTTCCGTTGTCATCCCTCACCCTCACCACGACGTTGCCCTCGGGCAGGCCGCCGCCCCGACCGCTGACGGTGAAGGCGTTGGGCAACACTGCGTTGGCCGGGGGAAAGTCGATGGTAATGAATGCGACCACAGCCGGAGGCGGCGTGGGCGTGACCGGAGGATAGATGGGCGGAACAGGCGTCGCTCCCGAGTTCAGGCAGGGGATGAGGACTGTGGTGAATGCGTAGGGATAGTATTGGCCGTTGGCCCGGCGCAACGCCCGCACCGAGACGCCAAACCGCTTGCCGATGGAATACCAGGTGTCGCCCTTTTCCACCCAATACCGGTTGGGGGGCAGCACGTAGCCCTGGGCGTGGGGCAACCAGCCGCGATCGAAAACGCCGGCGCAGCCGCCGCCCCCGTTGCACTGGGCGGGCACGACCAGCGCCATGCCCGGAACCACGTGATCGGGATCAGGACCGATGACGCCGCGGTTGAGCGCGTAAATGCTCTGCCAGGTGGTGCAAAATTTTCGGGCGATGCTGGCCAGGGTCTCGCCCGAGCGCACTGTGTAGTGCACGACCCCATTGGATGCAGCAGAGGATGTGCAGATTTGGTTAGAGGAGGCCGCCTGTACAGTCGGGCCGGGAACCCACGCCATAAACGCCGTCACCAGCAAAAGCGCCAGAATCAGGGCGGCGAAAATAATTTTTCTCATTGAAAATTCCCTTGGGGAAGATGGGGGATCGCGGACGCGCCCAATGCGCATCGTTTCACTGGGTGATGACGGGACTTTGGGAAAAAGGTTACGCCTGGCGCGAGATGAAACCGAAAAAGGAAAGTGTAAAATTTACACGAACTATTGATCGTCAGGCGTGTTTGTGTTATGCTTCAATGTCATTTGTTATCATCCTGAACTGCTGGAGTAATGTATTTATGGTTTTGCGAGAGCGCATTTCGGAGCACGCGTATGTGTTTCGGAGCAATATGTACGCCAAAGTGAACGCCGGGCTTATCACCACGCCCGAGGGTTGCATTCTCATCGACACCCTTCCCTATCCTGAGGAGACTCAGGAGATCGCCAACTTCGTGCGGCGGCGGTTGCGATCCCAGGTGAAGTATGTGATCCTCACCCATTCGCATGCGGATCATGTGTACGGCGCCTATCTGTTCCCCGACGCGGAAGTCATCGGACACCTCTACACCCGCAAGCTGCTGCTCACCCAAACGAAGCCTGCGTTGATCCAGGCCCGCACTCGCAATCCCTCCCTGGCCGACGTCCGCCTGGTGATGCCCGCCATTCTCATGGAAAAGGAAGCTGCTGTGCGTCTGGGCGGCGCCACCCTGATCATGCGCCACGCGCCCGGCCACGCGCCCGACGTCATCAGCGTGTATTATCGGGAGGAGAAAGTGTTATTCGCGTCCGACGCCATGATGCCCATCCCCTACTTCGTTCATGGCGATATCCGCGACCTCCGCAACACCTTGCGCGATTTGGCCCAGGTCGCGCCGGTGGAGGACCTGGTGCAGGGGCATGGGGATGTGCTCTTGCGGGGCGAGGTGAAAACCGTGATCCAGACCTATCTGGACTACCTGGATTGCGTGGAAAAGCATGTGGACCAGGTGCTTGCCCAGGGCGGAGGCAAGCGCGCCCTGCTCAGCCTGGATGTGGAGGACTGCGGCATCCCCCGTATTGCCCTGGAAGGACTGGCGACCCAGCTGCATCAAGAGAATCTGGTGACTTTGTTTGTGCGAAAGCGCAAGGGAATGAGAGCTAGCCAGCAGCAACAGGCAGCCTAGCCCCCTATGCTTCTTCCGAGGAGCGTCGCCGCGTGTTCCAGCGCCCATCGGACAAAGATTTTGAGATTATTCGAGTTTTTCCGGGTTCATCCGCGTCCAAATTGAAGGAGATGGGACATCACGTCTCCTGGTTGTCGCCAATGGGGCGGATGTTCACATGATGGCCAATCGC
>CAZDCN010000142.1:0-5853 GCA_964503945.1 uncultured Caldilineales bacterium | reverse complement strand
AAAACAATGAAACCAAATGATCAAGTCTTAAACCTTTCTCAACTTGCCCGCCGGTCTTTGATCATCATCAGCGGTGCGATAGCCTTTTTTCTGACAACAACCTTGCTGGACGCAGCCAGACGCACCGTGCTCGTCCCTTCCTGGTCATCTCTCATCACTCATGCGACCATCGCCAACATCCTATTCTGGTTGCTTCTCATCAATAATCTGGCGTGGAGCATTGGCTCATTACTGGGACTGCGCGCACTGGTGCGAAATCCATCGTTGCAACGTCGGTTGCAAGGACATGTTCTCTTCCAACAACCGCTCCTACTGCAAATCGTTGCTTTTCTGGAGCATGGTGTGTCGGGAACTGTGTACATGCTTCTCACGGGAGATGTGCGCAAAGGATTTCTATTGGCGTGGATGCTGGTGGTGCATGTGGCCCTGGCCCTGATATTCGCCCCAAAGATGATAAACCTCAAGGCATCGGAACCAAGTTAAATTTCCCCCATAGTTGCCATTCCAAAAGCTGCCGGGCTACGGAGCCACGCGCCGTTCAAGAACTTATCCACGCCCACACACCCTCGCCTACAACCCCAACTCCTCCTTCACCGCGGCCAGATGCCCCAACGCGCGGCGGATCAGCGCCTGATGCTCCCGCTTCTGAATCCAGGCCGACGCGCCCGAAGGGTGCGGCAGGGGAATGACAATGCGACCCTCGATCTGATAGCGACCGCCGATGATCTCATCCAACCGACGCCCCCGGCCAAAGAAGCGTTCGATGGCCAGCTTGCCCACGGGCACGACCACCTCTGGGTCCACCAACGTCAACTCAGCCAGCAGCCATTCTTCGCACAACCTCTGCTCCTGCCGCGAAGGCGCGCGGTCGCCCCGCCCCGATTTGTTCGGGCCGGGAAAACACTTGGTCACCGAGGTCATGTAGAACCTCGCCCGAAAATCCTCCTCGTCCCATCCCGCCTGCCGAAGCCAGCGGAAAAGACGCTTGCCCGCGCTGCCGCTGAAGGGCTTGTGGGTGGCATGGGCCTCCACCTTGCCCGGCGCCTGGCCGATGACCATAAGCCGGGCGTGGACGTTTCCCGAGAAAATGGGCGGGCCTTGAATGGGAAAGCCTGCCAGCGCGCAGCGCCGACAGGCTCGGATTTGTTCCTGGATGAGGGTCAATTCGTCGGACATCAATTCCCTTCCTGAGAGCTCTGACCCCAGGCGAAGGGATAGCGCAGATACAGCTCCTGTCCGGGCGAGTACACCTCTTGGGCCAGGGGTTGGGAGCCGTTCTTTTCGTAGAGCGCGGCCAGGAAGAGGGTTCCCGCGTCCCCCTCGCGGGTGCGGAAGGTTTCCTGCGCGCCGCCGCCCTTACCCGTGGTCATCTCGGTCGTGTCCATCAACTCGAACTGCACCTGGCCTCCCGACTCGCCCACACTGCGATAGCGGGCCAGCGTATAGGTCGTGTTGGGCTTGAGCCCGCTGATGCTGATGATGACGGGCGTGCCGGGCTTGGGCGTGCGCGGCTGCACCACCACATGGGGCGAGGTGGCCTTGACCACCTTGAACGAGCCCGCGAACTTTTTGCCGCCACCGCGAATCTTCACGCGATAGGTTCCCAGCTTCTCATTATTCAGCGCGTACCAGTGTGCGTCGGCGACGCCCTCCTGATTGGCCTGAGTCGTGAATTTCACAATCTTGCCCGTGGGCGTGGTCACCGCGATGGCGAATTTTGCGCCCGGCTTGAAGCCATGCATGAGCATGTACACGTATGTCGCCCGCTGGGTGACGTTGGGCATCATGCAGATGGCGGGTTTTCCGGGCTGGGCGCCGGGACAGGTGGGGGATGGGCTGTTGTCGGTCGGGATGGCGAGGGTGGCGGGGATGCCGGAAGCCGAGGGGGCGGAGGGGGCCTGGGGCGCGGCCTGAGAGCCGCCTTCTTCGCCCAAAGCCGCTTTCATGCCCGCGGCCCGGCCTACGGCCAGGGTGTAGAGCTCATACTTTTCGGGCAAGGGCGCGCCCACGCTGAAAAACTCCACCGCGGTGGCGGGAACATCGACGCCCGAAAACGTGTAGGTGGGCGCGCTCTGGGCCAGCAGCGCATAGACGCCCGGCTCCAGATTTTGGGCCAGATCGAAGGGCTGCTGAAGCTGACCTTTCTTGTCCGCCTTCACCTTGAACGTCGTTACCTTGGTCCCCACATCGCCTTCGATGCGATACACGCCCATCTGCACCTGCTGGCGGGGCTTGAATCCGGCCAGCAGCAATTCGGCGCCCACATCCTTGATGACCACGTGAGGATACACCAGCGCGTGGGGCGATTTGGCCGGGGCGATCCGCCATGCCATCTGCGCCTTGTTCCCCGCGGTGTCCGAAAGGACCATGCTGAATTGTCCTGCGCCCTCAGCAGGAAGCGCGTACCAACGGAAGGCCTTGACGCCCTGTTCATCGGTCGCGGTGAGGTCGAAGGATGTCGATGAGCCATTGCCCAGGGTTGCGTCCACCCGCAAGGGGGTGTTGGGCGCGAAGCCGCCCGCGCAACCATACCACCATTGGCCCACCTGGCCCGTGGCCGGCCACAGCGTGATGGATGGGGAAGCCGTAGGGCGGCACTCGGGCAGAGAAGCGTTGGGCAAATTGAAATTGACGGTATCGGGGAGACCGCCGCTGCCTTCCGCCAGCACGGGATCAGGTGGGAGCAACTCCGGATTGAAGACCGCAGGCTGTTGGGAAGGGGCGGACGCGGCGGGTTCCTGGACCGCCTCTTGCGCGGGCGCGGCCTCGCGGCGGATGTTCACCGCCACCACCGAACGCTCTTGTTGGGGAAGCTGGATCACAGCCGTGGCCGCCGCGGGCTGATCGGGCGGGAAAATGGCCAGGAGATAGGGGCCGGCAGGCTGGTCCGCCACATCCAGTTGAACATCCGCGCGGCCTTCCTCATCCACCTGAATCAGATTCTGGATGAGCAATTCCCCCTGGGACGTGACAACGCCTCCTTGCGTCTGGCCCGGTTGCAAACGATAGACCGCGAAATGCACCCTGGCGTTGGGCGCCAATCCCCCCACCGCAGCCTTGATGATGGCAGGGTCTTCCGAGACAGGCTCAGCCAGGACCACAAACGGCTGGGAAGGAGGGTTCACATCGAAATCCAGGCTGTCGGCCTTGCCGCCATAACTTGCGGTCAGATTCCACTTGCCCGCGGGCGCGTCCGCGCCCAGGGTGATGGGCTGCACCGCCACATTCACCCCGCCCTGGTCCACGCTGGGAGCCTGAAAAGTCTGGGTGGTGCCATCGGGCGATTTGAGGGTGAAGGTCACGGTCTCGCCCGCGGGCGCGCCCACCGCGCAGAAAACATGCACCATGCCCGGCTCCAGCCCGCCTTCGGGGAAGGGCGCGCTCAGCAGGGTGAACCGCCTCTGATCTTGCAGGCAGGCGGGATCGATGGCGGGACGCAATTCGGTTTTGACGAGGATGGTTTGGGGCGCGCCATTCTCACCAGAACCAGGAGCGGGCAATTGGCTTGCAGACGTAGGTGCAGGCGTTATATCCGCTGCGGGCTGGGGCTCCTGCTTGCTGCACCCGGCCAACAACACCATCAGAAACAGGGCCGAAAACAGGAAGATGAAGAAAGCACGATTTTTGCGCATGGGGGACCTCCGGGGGACAGGATGCAATCATCAAAGATGGTCAGGACGACATCAACCGTTGGCGATATCGATTTCCTGTTGGATTTCACGGATGATGGGTTCGAGATCGGGGCGGCGCTCCGCCAGATCATCCAGATCGTAATAAGCGCCGCCGAAATAGGTGCTGCGAGTCAAGACATCGTCAATGGTCAGCGTGAGTTGAATGGCCTGTTCATAGGCGGCTTTCGCTTCATCATACCGCCCAGCGGCCAATAAATGCAAGCCCTTGTTAAAGGCCAGATCGGGCCTTTCGGGCGCGAGCGCGGCCGCCTGGCTGCTGGCCTCGGCCGCGGTCTCCCAATCCCCCAACAGATACGCGGTCCAGCCCAAATTGCTGAAGAGATATACATCCTCGCGGCCCAGGGCCCGGGCCTGCTGATAATCGCTGAGCGCGCTGGCGTAATCGCCCTGTTCGTAATAGAAATAGCCGCGATAGAAGTAGACGTCGGCCAGGGCCTTTCGAGCTTGGGGCGAATCGCTGGCGGAGAGCAGGGAGATGGCCTTGTCGTAAAGTGCGAGGGCCTCCTCAATCGCGCCTTGCTGGCCTTTGATCTCGGCCATGGCGAAGTAGATCTGCCAGGCGTCCGGCTGGGAGCGCAACGCGGCCTGCAAGAGTTCCAGGGCCTGTTCAGGACGATTGACGTGGACCAGGGCCTGGGCCAGACCCAGCACCGCGGGCAGGGACTTGGCGTCCAGCGTCAGCGCGCGCTGAAATGCATCCTGGGCCACGGGCCAATCGGCCTGCACCGGCCCCGCGATGTAGCCCATATACCACAGCAGGGCCGACGCGAACCGGTCCATCGCCTCGCGGCGCCCCGCCGGAATCTGGCTGGGCAGCATTTGCTGGGACAATTGGAAATTCCCCAGCGCCTCGCGGTATTCCCCGCGCCAGAAATGGCTCTGGCCGATAATCCAGTGTTGCAGATATTGCAGGGGGTGTCCGATGCCGCGGGGGGCGTAGAGGTGATACCGTTCGGGCCCGAGGCCGAAGAAATACGCGGGCGGTCCCGCGCTCGCCGAGGGCAGGGGAGGAGCTTCCTCGGGCGGCAGGAAATAGAGCCAGGCGTCGATGGCTTGCTCATCGTAGGCGCCGGTGATGATCGCCCGCGCGCCAAACGTCTGCATCAGTTCGGGGATGTCGTCCTCGTTTGGGGCGTAGTCCAGATTTTCGATGCGATACGCGCCCTGCACATGGGGCGTCTGCCGCAGATCGTTGGCCAATTCCATCCCAAAATAATAGGTCTCGCCCCCTTCATGCCGGAAGGGCGCGATGAGGACCAGGAACTCACCCTCTCCGGCCGGCGCGATGTCCCCCGCCCGGCGCGCGGGCGAGACAGCCGCCCGGATGAGCAACGCGCCTGCCAGCAACAGCAGGATGATCAACACCCCCGCGCCCGCGGTCACACCGAGGCGCAGCCCTTGACTTTCCTGCAAGCGCGTCCGGAAGTCGTTCAAAACATCACCCTCCACGCGCATCCCAATCCACCAGGCCTGGCAACAAACTCACCCGCATCACGCCCGCTTCCAGGTCCACCTCCTGCACCACCTGAGCGATGGCCGGAATCAGCGCCTCGCCGCGCGGGCCTTGCACGATGTAGACTTCGTTGGCCCCCGTCCACATAATCTCCACCAGCTCCCCCAGCAACTCCCCCTCCATGGTCTCCACCATCAGGCCCACAAGTTCATCCTCATAATACTCGTCTTCCTCCAAGGGCATGGCTTCTTCCCGGGCGATGAAGAGATAGCTGCCCCGCAGATGCTCCACCGCGTTGCGGTCGCTCAGCCCCGAAAGTTTGATCAGCAGCATCCCGCGATGGGGGCGCGACGCGACCACTTCCCGCTGGAAAGTCTCCTCGCCCAGATAAAGGAGGGAGCCGGGCGCGAAGCGTTGAGGGAAATCAGTCAGGGGTTTGACTTTGATCTCGCCGCGGACGCCGTGGGGGCCTACAATACGCCCCACGGCCATCAACGCTTCTCGTCTTCGGGGCATGTTCGGTCCTGCTTCGTAAATAAACGTCGGCATCGTTTGCGTAAAGGCCTTAGCGGCCACGTTGGCCGAGGCAACGAGGAACGTATTGCGTATTTCGTATTGCGTAAAATTCAAGGCATTACGCATGACGCATTACGCAGTACGGAATACGCATCCCATGTTCATCGGTATCGACGGACAACCGTCCGTGGC
>CAZDCN010000141.1:0-5864 GCA_964503945.1 uncultured Caldilineales bacterium | reverse complement strand
TCCACTCGGCTTGACGCTACCACCCGTCGCTCATTTTCATTCCTTATTGGCGTGCTGCCGCTCATGATACCTGCTTCGTAGATAACCCACTGATAGGGAGAACCATAGATAGAAAACACAAATAGAGGAAACACAAATGAAAGTCAGGTTTGCAGGTTTGCAAGTTGCAGGTGGCAAGTTGTTCACTTGACAATTGGCCATTGGCAATTCCTTACCTGCCGCCTGCCACTTGCTACGCTCATTTTCGCCTGCTATGAAACGCCCCATTTTCATCCTCGGCAGCCACAAATCGGGCACCTCCCTGCTGCGCAGCCTGCTGCAGGGCGCGCCCGATCTCTTCGTCGTCCCCCTGGAGACCCACTTCTTCCAGTTCACCGGCTTCTGGGTGGATTACGCGCTGCGGCGGGCCTATCCCAAAAAGATGGCGTTCGAGGAGGCCCTGGCCGCCATGCGAGGACACATCCAGCGCAGCAACGACATCGCTTCGGCCACCAGCGACAGCGTGCTGACAGGACGCTGGGATGTGGCCGCGTTCCAGGCGTGGATGCAGGAAAAGGGGCGGGAGAAGTTCGCCGCGGGGGATTGGCGCGGCTTCTTCGACGCGTACATCGAAGCCATCCATGTGGGGTTGTTCGGGAGGCCGCCCCAAGCGACTCGCTTCGTCGAGAAATCGGTGGAGCACGCGGAATTTGCAGCCCTGCTCAAAAAACTCTATCCCGACGCCCTGTTTGTGCACATCGTGCGCAACCCCTACGCCACCCTGGTCTCCCTGCGCCGTCACATGAGCCTGGCCGGTTATCCCGCGTTGGCCCCCGCCCTCTCGGCCTTGAACAACGCCTACTATCACCTTTATCACAACCCCCACATCGTGCCCGATTATCTCGTCATCCGCTACGAAGATCTGCTTCAACAGCCGGAGGAGGTCATGCGCCGCGTGGCCGCGCACATCGACATCCCCTTCTCCGACCAGCTTCTCACCCCCACCGCCATGGACGGCCCCTGGCAGGGCAACAGCAGCAGCGGCCAGGCTTTCGAGGGCATCTCCACCCGGCCCATCACCGCCTGGGAGCGCCACATCCACCCCCTGGAAACCGCGTTGGTCAACCGACTCTTTCCCCACGTGCTGCGGGATTTCGGTTACGAGCTCCGCCCCGTCCAAGGCTCCCTCTACCGGCCCGGGCCCCGCGAACGCGCCTCCACCTACGTCAAAAACCGCTGGCTGTGGCTGCTGCTCACCCGCACGGGCGCGCTGCCCGGCTGACCCCCATGCGCCTTCTCTTCATCGCCAACGCCAACAGCATTCACGCCCGCCGCTGGATCGACCCCTTTGTGCAGCGGGGGGATGAGGTGCATGTGCTCTCGTACATGCGGGTGGCCCGGGATTGGCCCGGCGTCATCCTGACGGACCTGACGCAACTGCCCGGGCCGCCCAGGGGCAAGCTCTATCATTGGGCCTACTGGCTGCGCGGCCATCTGCGGCGCACCCGCCCCCACATCCTCCACGCCCATCAGGTCACCATTGCCGGATGGCTGGGCGCGCTCAGCGGCTTCCATCCCTTCATCATCAGCGCCTGGGGCTCCGACCTCCTCATCGAACCCGAACGCTCCCCCTGGCGGCGGTGGAAGACCCGCTTCGCGCTGCAACGCAGCGACGCCGTCACCGCGCCCTCCCCCCTGCTGGCGGACGCGGCCATCCGCCTGGGAATGTCGCGCGCAAAGGTGCGCCTCATCCCCTGGGGCGTGGAAACCGCCATCTTCTCGCCCGAGCCCGACGACCGCCGGGCCACCCGTCGCCAACTGGGCATCCCCGCCGACGCGTGGGTTATCCTCTCCCCTCGCGGGGTCAAAGCCATTTATCATCACGACATCCTCATCCGGGCTGTTGCGCAGCTGCCGCCCGTACAAGCCCCCATCGAGCTCTGCTTCCTCGACTTCAACCCCGATCCCGCCTACAAACGCGAGCTCCTTCAGCTCATCGACCATCTGGGCATGACCCCACGCGTGCACTGGCTCCCGCCGCAGCCCGGCATGGCCCACATGGCCCGGCTCTACCGCATGGCCGACATCGTGGTCTCCATCCCCTCCTCCGAGGGCTACGGCTTCACCGTGTACGAAGCCCTGGCCTGCGGAACGCCCGCACTCATCACCGACTTGCCCATTTTCGAGGGCGTTCTGGAACATGAACGCCACGTCCTCAAAACGCCCGTGCGTGATGTGGAGCAAACCGCCGCGGCCCTGCATCGATTGATGACCGACGCGCCCCTGCGCGACCGGCTGCGCGGCCAGGGCCTGGCTCTCAGCCGCCGGTTCAGCGTCCAACAGCGGGTGCGCGCGGCCTCCGCCCTTTATGATGAGCTTCGCCCTTGACTCCCCCTCCCACCCCATGTCCCATCGCCTCACCATCCTCTCCCTCTCCACCATCCACCAGGACGGCCGGGTGTTGCGCCAGATCGACTTCGCGGCCCGGGCCGGTTACCACGTCACCGTGGTGGGCTGGGGCCATCTCGATAGAGCACGGCCCCGCGTGCGCATGACGCCCGTGCCGCGGGTGATCCTCCCCCCCGCGCGGCGGGCCTTGCAGGTCGCGCGCATGCTGGGCGGGCGCATCACGCCCCGGGCCTTCGAGCAATGGTATTGGGCCAAGCCCGATCATCGCCAGGCCCTCCACGCGGTTATCGCCTCCCAGCCCGACCTCATCCACGCCAACGAAGCCATCGCCCTGCCCATCGCCATGGAGGCCGCGCGGCGCACCCGCGCCAAAGTCCTCTTCGACGCGCACGAATACGCATCGGAACAGCGGGCGGACGCCCTGAGCTGGCGCTTGCTGGCCAAGCCCCTTTATGCTTACATCATCGCCACATACGCCACCCGGGCGGACGCCATGATCACCGTGGAGGAGCACATCGCCCGGCGGTATCAAGAGGAATTCGGCATCCCTCAGGTCCAGGTCATCACCAACGCGCCCGAATATCAGCCTTTTCCCTTCCGCCCCGTCAACCCCCACCGCATCCGTCTCATCCATCATGGCGGGGCCATGCGGGAGCGACGCCTGGAAGCCATGATCCACGCCATCGCCCGGGCTGAAGATCGCTTCAGCCTGGAATTCATGTTGATGCCCGGCACGCCCGGCTATCTGGACAAACTCCAGCGTATCGCCGAGGAAAAAGCGCCGGGCCGGGTCACCTTTCGCCCGCCCGCCTCACCGGCAGACATCACCACGACCCTCCATCAATATGATGTGGGCGTCTATCTGCTGCAACCGGCCAACTACAACCAGGCCATGGCCCTGCCCAACAAGCTCTTCGAGTTCATCATGGCGGGGCTGGCTGTGGCCATTGGCCCCTCGCCCGCGATGGCGGCTGTCGTGCAGCGATACGGTTTGGGCGTGGTGGCTGAAAGTTTCGAGCCCGGGGCCCTGGCCGCCAAACTCAATGCCCTGACGCCCGACGACATCAACGCCATGAAGCGCGCCTCTCTGCAGGCGGCCCGAGAGTTGAACGCGGAACGCGAAATGGGTAAACTCCTCGACATCTACGCCCGTCTGCTCGCCTCATGACCATCATCTACCGTCCGCAAACCCTGCAAGAGGCGCTGGACATCCTGGCCCGGCCTGCGCTGGTGCAGATCACCGCGGGTGGCCCCCCGCTTGCGCCCCAGCCCCACGCGCTGATCCTGGACGTCAGCCGGATCAGCGCGATGGCCGGGATCCACCGGGCGGGCGGGGAGCTGATCATCGGCGTCAACGCCGCCTATGCAACCCTGCTCCGCTCCCGCCTGTTGCAGCCCGCGGCGGCATGCCTGGCGGACGCGTGTCGGCTGAGGGAGGAGGACCTTCCGGGCGGGGTCTTGCTTCATTCCCTGATCGAGGTCGCTTTCGATGATCCCATCCTCCTGGCCTTGGCCGCGCTGGACGCCCGCGTCGAGCTGGCGGTGCGAGGGGAGCAGGGCGGGGTGGAAAGGCGCATCCGCCCCCTGCGCCAGGCGTTGTTGACGCCGCCCGACGCGCCTCATCTGCTCCTGAACGTGCGCTTCGCGACCGGGCCCGCGGGCGCGGCCAGCGCCCTCCACCGGGAAGCGAACCTGGGCGGGCTGCATCCCGACGCCTGGGCCGCCGCGGCCTGGTTGGTCATCGATCCAGGGGAGGGATTGATCACCGCCGCCCGTCTGGCCCTGGCCCCGGGCGATGTCTGGCCCGAGACCTGCGAGGAGGCTCTGGCCGACCTCATGGGCTCACCCCCCGGACGCGAGGCTATCGAGGCTGCGGTCCGCCTCGCCCAACGGATTTGCCCGCAGCCCCGAGCCTCAACCCCACTTTTTTCTCTCGCCCTCTCTGCACACCTGATTCGAGAAACGCTGGACCGGGCCATAGCCCGCTCCAAGCCCCCACTGGAATCAGCATGGTAAACTACTGAGGCGCGCTGGCATCCTGGAGAAAGGTCCAGATCAGCAGTGCGCCGATAACGATGAGGATAAGTACGGTCATGATGAGCTCTCCGAGCGATGAATGCTACGTTGAATAAATCCTATCTTCAGTATCGCGGATGAACGTGAAAATTACTTGAAAATCCGCGGGTGAAATGATGACAAAATCATCATCTTTTGACTTATCCTCTACTCAATTAACGCTTCCCGTCCTTCTTTTCCGGCATCGTTCGTTCCGTAAACAAACGTCGGCGTCGTTGGCAAAAAGGTTTTGGCGGCCACGTTGGCCGAGCTGGTGAAGGACGTAAAACGTCATGCGTAAAACGTCATCCGTAAAACGTCATGACCTTACGCCTTACGCATTACGCTTTACGCCTTACGCATTACGAAACGGTTCGCCTCGCGCCGGATGGACTCGCACATGTTCATCCTCCTCGGCGAGCCGCCGCTCATGACCCATAGCATCTGATGGCTCGATGATGGAAATCACCGTTCGTTTTGGCGAGCCGCTGCGCAAGGCCGTGGGCGCGCGGCGCATCGCCCTGCAACTGCCCGAAAACGCCACCGCCGCGGACCTCATCGCCCGCCTTGCTCAGACTTATCCCGGCTTCAACGCGGCCTTTCGCGGCGACGATCTGGGCCGAGACCACCCCTACATCCTTTTCGTGAGCGGCAAGCCCGTCACCCGTCCCAACTACGCGCAGACGCGGCTGCGCCATGGCGATGTCGTTCACATCGTCATGCCCGTGGTGGGCGGCAGTGCGACCGCACCCTTGCCCCGGACCTTCTACGCCCGCCCCGCGCCCGAGGTCGCGCCCAACCTGCTGGGGCAGATCCTGGTGCGGGAGCTGGATGGGCGGCGTCTGGCGGGGCGCATCGTGGAGGTGGAGGCCTATCTGGGCCCGGAAGACGCGGCCTCCCACGCGTTTCGCGGGCCCACGCCCCGCAATCGCAGCATGTTCGGCCCGCCGGGTCGCGCCTACGTCTATCTCATCTACGGCATGCACCACTGCTTGAACATCGTCACCGGCCCGGAGGGCGAGGGCCAGGCCGTGCTCATCCGGGCTCTGGAGCCGCTGGAGGGCGTCGACGTTATGCGCGCCCGCCGCGGCCCCGTTCCCGACCGCCAGCTCACCAACGGGCCGGGCAAGCTGTGCCAGGCCCTGGCCATCGACCGACGGCTGGACGGGCATGATCTCTGCCTGGGCGAGACCCTGTGGCTGGAGCCAGGACCGCCGCCCGAGGAAGCTATCTGCGCCGGGCCGCGGGTGGGCGTGCGGGGGGATGCGCTGGCGCTCCATCGGGCCTGGCGCTTCTACCTGAAAGGCCATCCTTACGTCTCCCCCGCGCCTCAGAACCGCGTCCCTTGTTCTGTTCCGTAAATAAGCGTTGGCGTCGTTGGCGGAGACCTTCTCAGAGCCAGCGTTGGCCGAGCGTTCAAC
>CAZDCN010000140.1:0-5868 GCA_964503945.1 uncultured Caldilineales bacterium | reverse complement strand
TGACGGGTGCGGGTGACGAAGGCGCGGGACCCGGTCTCCTCCCGGTGGCGCAGCATCATCAGGGCGTGCTCCAGCGCGTCCCGATCCAGCGCCCGATAGATGGGGCGTCCCAGCCCCACGGCATCCCCCAGCAGCGCCTGAGCCTGGCGATTGTAAAGGAGGATGTCGCCATCGGCATTGCACACCAGCACGCTCTCTCCCAGATTCTGGATCAGGGCGATGAGGCGGGCGTGTTCCGCCGCCAGATCGGCCCGGGCCTGGGTGACAGCCTGGGTTTGGGCTGTCAGCAGGCGCTCGTAACGAGCGGCCAGCGCATTGACGGCCTGGGCCAGTTCATCGAAGCCTTGGGGCAGCGTCTCGGTCTGCAGACGATGCCCCGCGTGGGTGGCGGCGATGGTGTGCACCTCCGAGGCCATGCGCCGGGCCAGGGCCGCGAGTTGCTTCGAGCGTTGCCACAGCAGAAAAATCGCGGCGCCGCCGAGCAGCAACAAGGCGACGACCACCACAGGCCATTGCGACATCGTCCCGCTCATTCCCCTTTCGATGATGACGCCAACGGGCTGGGCGGCGACTTCTTTTCCACGGGTTCACGGGGGGCGCGTTCCGCGACCAATCGTTGGACTTCCTGGACAAAATGTCGGGTGGAAAAAGGCTTGGTGATGTAGGCGTTCGCGCCCAGGGCCAATCCCTTCGCGATCTCCACATCCCTGCCCTTGGCCGTGAGCATGACGATCTTCACGTCCCGCCAGTCTGGATGCTCTCGGATCCACTGACACACCTCGAAGCCGTCCATGCCGGGCAGCATGATGTCCAGAATGACCACATCGGGAAGTTGGGCCTGGATCATCGCTATGGCCTCTTCGCCGGTGTGCGCCACCTGCACGGCATAGCCCGCCTGACGCATCAAAAACTCGATGGAAATGACGATATTGGGCTCATCGTCCACGATGAGCACCCGGGGCGGCTGAGAGGAGGGGAGGGGATCATGTGGAGGCATGGGACAACTCCTTGGGAGGTTCAGCGGAGGATGTCAGGGGGAGCGTAAAAGCGAAGGTTGCGCCCTGGCCCGGCTGGCTTTCCACCCAGATGCGACCCCCCAACTGGGTGATGATGGCCTTGCTGATGGGCAGGCCCAGGCCGGTGCCCTGCGTGGATGCGCCTTCCCGGATGGGAGCCTGGCTGAATTTTTCGAAAATGGCGTCATGATAGGCCGGCGCCACGCCCGGTCCGTTGTCGCGCACATCCACCCGCAACGCATCCTCCTCCACCCGCACAACGACTTCCACCCGGTCTCGGGTGAACTTGGCGGCGTTGGTCAGCAAATTGAGCATGACTTGCATTAATCGATCGTAATCAGCTCGGATCAAAGGCATGTCGTCGGGGAGGCGCGTTACGACCTGAATGTGACGCTCGGCGAAGAGCTGCCGGGTGGCGGTCAGGGCTTCCTGGATCACCTGGCCTATGTTCACGGGTTCGATATGCCATTCAAACCCACCTGACTCCAGTTTGGCAAAATCCAGCACCTGGTTGATGAGCCTGGACAGCCTTTCGATCTCTTTGGTGGTGATCTCCAGGAAATGTTTGCGCTGGTCCGGCGGCAAATCGGGATTGTAATACAGAATCTCGGTCAGGGCGCGAATGGAGGTGAGGGGCGTGCGCAGTTCGTGGGTGACGGTGGAGATGAATTCGTCCTTCAACCGATCCAGCTCTTGCAAGCGGCGGTTGGCCTCGCGCAGCTCCGCGGTGGCGGCCTCCAGTTCCCGAGATTTCTGCTCCAGTTGACGGCTGTAGGCCACCACCTGGGAAGTTTCATCCAGCATATGGATCACTTCAGCGATATCCAGAGGCTCTTCGGTGACGATGCTGGCCACCGCCACCCGGGCGGAAGCCGCGCCCACCACGCCCGCGAGGAGCCGTTCCACATCTTCGATCATCTCCGCGTCCGGTTCAAGCGCTTCCCAATCAGTCACCCCGCGCTTGACCGCGTAATCCGTCAACACCTGATGCGCCCGTTTTTTGCCCAGAAAGCGCTCCAACAGGGTCTGCAGGTCCAGCGGCGAGGCCTCGCCCCGCCACACCTGCACCGGCTCGCCCCGCCCCACCTGCCGGAAGATATCCACAAACAAGGCGGCCTGGCGATGTTCCAGTGCGCTGGATTTCCCCCACAAAGAGCCCGCCAGATAAAGAACCACGTTCACGCCCAGGCTCCAGAACAGCGCGTGGGCGATGGGCGGATAGCCTTCCAGCCCGAAGAGGGCGTGGGGGCGCAGCCAGGCGACGCCCCAAGGGCCCTCTTCCACCAAATGGGGCCAGAGCCATCCCGTTTCGGTGAGCAAAGGCAGGGGCAGGGTATAGGCCCACACGATGAACCCGCCCAGCAGCCCCAGCAACGCACCGGTGCGCGTTCCCCCTTTCCAGTAGATGCCGCCCAACAGCGCGGGCGCGAATTGGGCCACCGCGGCAAAGGAGATAAGGCCGATGGAGACCAGGGAAACCGCGTCGCCTGTGCCTCGAAAGAATAGATAGCCCAACAACACGAGGACCATGATGACTCCCCGGCGCAGCCGCAACATAAGCGCGGGCAGATTCTGCTCTTTGCCCAGCGCGCCCGAGCGCAGCAACCAGGGAAAGATGAGATCGTTGGAGAGCATGGTGCTCAAAGCCACCGTCTCCACAATGATCATGCCCGTAGCTGCGGAAAGCCCGCCCACAAACACCAGCAACGTCAGCCCGTTCTGCTGTTGGGCCAGGGGAAACAACAAGACGTACATGTCGGGAGACACGCCGTCGCCGAACGCCATGCGACCCGCCAGCGCGATGGGCAGGACGAAGATGTTGATGAGGAAAAGGTAGAGGGGAAAGAGCCAGACGGCCTTTTCCACATGACGCTCATTGACGTTCTCGACTACAGCCATTTGAAACTGACGCGGCAGCAGCATGACTGCAAACATGGACAGAACGGTCAACCAGAACCAGTTCTCATAGGCGTGGGGCTCCTGACTGAAAAGAAAGAGCGTTCGCAAAGAAGCGTGCGCGCTCGCCCGGGTGAACAGGTCCCCGAATCCCCGAAAAAGCCCAAAGGTGATGAAAAGCCCCACCGCGAAAAAGGCCGTGAGTTTGACGATGGACTCGAAAGCGATGGCCAGAACCATGCCCTCGTGATGTTCGGTGACATCCAGATGGCGGGTGCCGAAGAGAATGGCGAAGGCGCCCATGATCAACGCCACGTAAAAGCCGGTGTCCTGAAGCAGGGGGATATCCCTCACGTTGGGCGAGGCGATGGCGGGATAACGCCACACCAGGTTGAAGCTCAGGGCCACGGCCTTGAGTTGCAGGGAAATGTACGGAATGACGCCCAGCACGGCGATGATGGCCACCAGGCCGCCCAACAGGGTGCTTTTCCCATAGCGCGAGGCGATGAAGTCGGCGATGGAGGTGATGCGGTGCATTTTACTGATGCGGATGATCTTTCGCAAGACAAACCACCACAACCCCGCCATCAACGTGGGCCCCAGATAGATAGGCAGGAAATCCACGCCGCTGCGAGCCGCGCGCCCCACGCTGCCGTAAAACGTCCATGCCGTGCAATAAACGGCCAGGGAGAGGGAATAGATGGTGGGGCTGTTGATCACACTACGGCCGCGCTCGGCTTGCTTGTCGCCATAGTAGGCGATGGCGAACAGCGCGCCGATGTAGGCCAGCGCGGTCAGGCTGATCAGGCCCGGATGCATGTCACCTCCATGCTACGAAAAAAGCCATGAGCGCGATCACCACAGCCCAAACGGAGAAAAGATACGCATACAGCACGGGGATGCCAAAGATGGCGCCTTCCACGCTGAACAGGGAAAGCAGGGGATAATTGAGTAACAACGCAGCCACCACCATCAAGGCGGCCAGGCGTTGCCCAGTGAGCTGATAACGGTTCATGGCTAACCTAACAGGTCGGTCTGATAGCGGAAGCCCAAGGCCTCTTGCATGTTGCGAATGGCCAAAAAGGCCTCCTTGAGCATGTGTCTTTCCAGCAATGAGAGAGATTTGAGATGGATGTCGTTGCCGGGGCGCTCCCCCCGGTGGACGGCTTCCAGCTGGGTGCGCAGACGCAAGCGCAAAAGGAAGCGGAAGGCTTCGCAAAGGGTGTCGCAACCCTCTTGACTGAGGATACCTGATTTGCGGGCCGCCTGCAACCGATCCAGCGTGGGCCGGGCGTCGCTTTGCGCTTCCAGCGCGTATACCCGGGCCATGGCCACAATGGGCGCAATCCCGCCGCGCTTGATATCCACCCAACCTCGCTCATCGCGGATACGACGGAACAGGCCCAAGGGAGGCCGCCAGGCCTGGGCCGCCCGGGCCATGTGGGCCAGAAACATCCGCTTCTCACCCCCTTGCCGAACCACCTCGCGCAAAGGCTCCAGCGATAGGGATCCATCCACGCGCCGGAAGTCGAAAAAGATGCCCGCTTCCATGAGCGCCTGGGGCGTGGGCGTATCCACCCAGGCCCGAAAAAGACGCACCCATTCGTCCAGAGGACGCCGCCAGTGGGTGGCCATGTAGCCTCCCTGGCAGGCGGGAAAGCCGACGGTGATCAGCGCCCGCACCATCCACTCCGCCAGCCGTTCAAAATACGCGTCCGCCTCGGGCGTAGCTTCGGCATAGACCAGCGCGTTATCCTGATCCGTCAGCAGAAGCTGCTCCATTCGCCCTTCGGAGCCCAACGCAAGCCAGGCGTAGGACGTGGGGGGCGGGCCCAGCTCCTCCTCGGCCAGTTGGATGAACCGGGCCATGAGCGTATCGTTCAGGCTGGCGACAATCCGACCGATGTGGGACACCTCCAGGCCGTTGCGGAAGAGCCAGTCCACCGTCGCGGCGATGTCGCGGGCGTATGTGGCCACATCGTCGGGGCGTTGCACCCGCCGCACCCGCTCGAAAAGCGTCAGGGGATTGTGCATCTGTTTGCGCAGCAGGTCGGTGTCGGTGACCACGCCCACGATGCGTCCATTTTCCTCGACGGGCAAATGGTGAATGCCCGCTTCCATCATCGCCAGCAGCGCTTCGTAGATGGGAACGTGCGCAGGGATGGTGTGAAGGGGCGCGCTCATCACCTGGCCGACGGGCGTGGAAGGCGAACGCTCCTGCGCCAGCACCCGACTGCGCAGGTCCCGCACGGTGAGAATGCCCGGCGGGTCTGCCGAGACCAGCACCGAGCTGATGCCATGTTCATGCATGACCCGGGCGGCTTCGGCCACGCTGACCTGCGGAGAGACGAAGACCGGCGCCCGCTGGATGAGCCCGGAGACGGGCGCGGCGAAATCGCCAAAGGCCAGGGCGCTGCGAGGCTGGCGGGCCACGGTGCGACGCAGCCGTTCTCCCAGGCTTTGCAGGAAATAATCGGCAAAGGCCGGTTGTTTCAGCAGGTCGCGGAAGACGTCCTCATGGATCTGATAGATAAGCGCGGGTTCCTCCGCGATGACATCGAACACGGGCGCGCGTTGAGACAGCAGGGAGGGGAAGCCGAAAATGTCCCCCTCTTCCAGGGTGAGGACGGGTTGCCCCCCCTGCTCCAGCCGCACCGCGCCCTCTCGGATCAGATAGAGATAGTGGCTGGGCTCGCCTTCGCGTTGGAGAATGAGGGTTTCGGGCGGGTAGCGAACGATTTTCAGGGCGCGCGCGGCCCGTTGCAACGCTTCCGCGTCAAGGCTATCGAAAGGGGGCGTGTGTTGAAGAAATTCGATGGGCTGCATGGGGGAATAAAAACAAGAGCGACGCACCAGCGGACGGAGGCCCGGCGCCGATGCGTCGCAAACAAGCGATATCGGGGCGGTCAGTCCGCGAGGGTGGAGGTGTCGCCCACATCCTGGCCCAGGGCCTGGG
>CAZDCN010000139.1:0-5918 GCA_964503945.1 uncultured Caldilineales bacterium | reverse complement strand
TTCGGTCGCTTCGCTCCCTCAGAATGACGTGGCAGAGGCCTATTTACGAAGCAGGAGCTCTGAAATGACCCTTAGCGATTGGCGAGATCTCTCCCTGATTCTCCTTGCCCTTGAGGGCGTCATCATCGCCCTCATTTATGGCGCGATTTTTTACTATCTTTGGAAGGGCTTTCGGTTCGTCCATCGCTGGCTGCAACGGGTCGGGTTTCCCCAGGGACAGCGTTATTCGATGTCGATGAAAGTGTACACGCTTTATTACAGCCGGAAGGTTGCGAAACCATTAGCTGCTGCGGAGTCGTTGCAAAATCAGGCCGCCGGATTCATCAGAGCGTTTTTCAATCTCTCTCAAAATCACAGCAGGAGTCAACAATGAACAAGGAGCAAATCCGCATTTTTTCAGCGAGCACGGCCCTTGGGGCCCTCATCGGCTTGCTGGTGGGACTGGTTGTGGCAGCATCCAAAAAAGAGCAGCTGCAACTCGCCTCGAAAACAGGGGAGGCGGTCCAGTTCAGCCCCTCTATCACGGAATGGATTGGACTGACCATTGCCGCGGTGACGCTTCTCCGTCAGATCGCGAATATTCTCACCCCGAAACCGAAATAACTATCCTTGGCTGTCTGTCGTCGCATCGCCCGCCTCGGGAGCTTGGCTTTCCTGGTCGGGCGTTTCTTTTTGTTCGTTCACTGATGATTCCAGCTCGGGGGTGGATGTTTTGGACGTTTCGAAGTCGTTTCCTCCCGATTCCCTCGCTTCATCATCTGCGTCAGAGAGCGTATCTTCCGGTTCACCTAAGGGGATGATTGGCGGTTCTGTGGGAAGGATGGGAGCGAAAATGGGGATGTCAGCGTGGTCTTCGGGAAGGAGTTCTTCTGGTTCGGCCTTGGGTTCCTTTTCACCAACAGGCAACGCCTCCATATCGCTGACAGGCTCTTCTTCCTCGTCGGGCTGAACGGTCAGCAAACCGGATGACGCCTCCAACGTCAACGTCCCACTATAGATCTGCGCCAGCACGCCCACTTGTCCCAGGGGCATTTGCTTGCGGATGGGCGTTTCGGAGGTCTCCCACAATTCGTGCAAGGCGGGGTAATCCCATTCGGCTGTAATCACCCCTTCGGCCTGAGCGCTGCCCAATTCGGTCATCACGCCCGTAAAGCGCGGGGTGAACTCCAGGGGCGCGAAAATGGCGCTGCGACCCAGGAACGGGGGCTCTTCGGGCGTGGCCAAGGGGTCTTCACCCACCAGGAACGCGACCGCGCCGTACAATTGGTTCTCTTGGCATCGAGCCAGCGCGGCCTGACGGATTTTCTGATAGGTGGCGGGAAGCTTCGTTGCGGCCACGGTCAGCAACATGTCCGCACCCTGATATGCGAGCACTCGGGCGGGCTCAGGATAGAGGGCTTCATACCCGAAGAGGATGCCAATTTTCCCCACTGGACTGTCGATGGGCGTCCATCCCTGAGCGGGTTGGATGATATCCAGGGTTTCCGGGTCGGGCACGACCTGGGATTGCTCTCCTAATAACGAACCATCGGGACCAAATACCAACGAGGCGTTACGGATCGAGGCGGTTTCAGCGTCATAGTAGTAAAGGCTTCCCGCCACAATGGTCATGTCGTATTGCCTCGCCAGATCCGAATAGAGGTTGAGAGACGCGTCGTACAGCGATTCCGGCATTTCCTGGAGGGTCGCCTCCAGCGATTTCTTGAGGTCGGCCCGCACGACGTTCGCCGCGCTTCCGGCCAGCATCCCTTTGAGTTTGGGCAACAATCCCTGTTTGGGCGTCGCAGCTTCCTTGAGAAGCGCATTTCGCCAGCCCGGAAACAGAGGAATGCCCACGGCCAGCCCGCTGAATTCAGGAAACACGGCAAGTTTGCTTCCTTTCGTTTTGGCGATACGAAGGAACCGGTGGAAGTAAATGTAGAGTTCATCCAGCGTTTTGGTAACGAGGATTTTGTGTTGAATGACTGCTATGATCGGTTTGTCCATGGACATAAGCCTGAGAGTCGTGGAAGTTTCATGGCACTGCGAAAAATACGCAGAGCAGTTGCGTTTCGGATGCTTGTAAAAGCATTGTAGCACAATCCCGGATGAACCGACCAAGACCCTGGATCGGGCAAACCCGATTTTTCCAGGTCTGTAAAAGTAAATTTGGATGCATACAGCAGATAGGATATAATATCCGGCAGATTTGCAGTTGTTTCGTCTGGGTAACGAGCTTGAAGCCAAGAAAAATAATTTGCCAACTGCCACCGGTCTCCCCAAACGCCAAACCTTCGTTCCCCCGTTTCTTTTACCGTATTTGGGAGGTATCACATGCAGAATCGAAAACTTCGTTTTTCTCATATCTTTCGCAGGCGGTTCGCGTGGACTGCTCTTGCTTCCGCGCTTGTCCTTGTCCTGGCATTGATTTTGGGCATGGGTGCGCAGGCTGCTCCCCCGAACAACACGCATACATCCTTGGGACTTCTCCAAACCGCCGATGGCAGTATTGACGGGTATGTCCTCGCTGTCGTGAATGGCGGGGATTGGGGGCTTTCTAATTGGACTGTGCATGTCGAACCGCAAGGAGGAGGCGCTCAGCAAAGCGCGACGACCGATGGCAATGGTTATTACCGATTTGATAACTTGACGCCGGGGACTTACAAGGTCTGGATAGATATGCAACCTGGCTGGGTTCTCTATCCTGGCACTGTGAATCCGGTTGAAAATGTCAGCGTCACCGCGGGAAATGTCAGCGGCGTGCTTTTTAAGGTGGAGCAGGGAGGCACGCCCACGCCCGGCACGCCCGAACCCGCCACCCGCATCGACGGCTATGTGTACGAGGAAACCTGTGAGGGCGTGGTTCCCTACGAGGGGGCGTTGCTCGAAGTCTGGTCCAGTTCCCTGCCCGACGCGCTGGATTCCAAGATCCAGGAGCGGTATTCGGACGCGGGCGGCTACTTCAACTTCCACATCCTGCCCCAATATCTCGCGGATTATTTCCATCTGCTTTTGAAAGTGCCCTCCGATATGGAAGTCATCAGCACCATTTCACCTGAGGGCGTTGTGGTAGGACCGGACCACATTCGGTTCGATTTCCCCACTTTCGAAGCATTGTCGGGCAATCAGTTCATCCTTCGGCAGAAGGATTTGATGTGTGAGACGCCCACGCCCACCCCCACCGCGACCATCACCCCCACGCCCACGCCCTACATGCTCTACCTGCCCATTATCCTCACGCGTCCGCCTATGTGCGAAGTGGGCCACATCTACGTGAACGTCTGGGGCAAGGACTATAAGATCCCGCTGCAGGATGTGCCTTATGTGTACACGCTGCGACCTCTGCCTTGGCAACACCCCACCACCTTCTATCTGAAGGAATACGAGGGGTATGTCAAGTGGACGCAGTATGATCCCACCTACAAGAAACAGATCGGCGGGTATGAATTCACCTACCCGGGCGGCAATCCCGGCGCGGAATTCACGCTCTACGTGCGCACCGACTGTGGCGAAGTGGCCATCATGAGCAACATCGACGATCCCACGCCCACGCCTCCGCCCACGGCAGCGCCGCCCCAGTCCGGTTGGGTTCCCCTGATCCAGCAGGATTTCGACGAGGCCTCCATGGGCGATGTGGAGCGCACGGGCAGCCCCACCTGGGGTTTTGCCACCTGCGAGGCGGCCAGCCGCCCCTTCAGCATCTGGCCAGCAGCCCGCGGCCGCTCCGCAGCTCAACCCTGCACTGAGAATTATCCCAACGATATGGAGTCCTGGCTCATCTTTGGCCCCTTCAATCTGGTCGACGCCACCCAGGCGGAACTCACTTTTGATTACTTGTTAGAGACCGAGAAGGGCGCGGATTGGTTCGGCTGGTACGCTTCCGACGACAATCTTACTTTCTCGGGCATCCGCGAAAGTGGTGACAGCAATGGCTGGAACACCCAGACATTCGACCTGAGCGCCTGGCTGGGCCAACCGGAGGTGTGGGTGGCCTTCGTTTTCGAGAGTGATAGTCAGAATTCGGACCGGGGCGTCTTCGTGGACAATGTGGTTGTGCGCAAGTTTGTAGATGCCGGACCGCCTCGCACCATGCCTCTACGGGTAACGGCTCCTGATAACGACTCCAGTCTCGAACCCGCTACGCTCATTCGCAAGTAGCGTCTCTCTTCATCAACAACCTGGAGGCGGCGAGCAATCGTCGCCTCCTTCTTTGTGCATTGAGCCAACATCATGTCCTACACCAACGTTTCACCATCAACTCGGCGCACTGAAAGGGAATGGCGGGAGGAGATCGTCCGGGTGTGTCGCCTGATGTGGGAGAAGGATTATGTGGCGGTTTCAGATGGGAATTGGAGCGGGGGCCTGGACGAGGATCGTTTTCTTGTCACCCCCAGCGGCTTTTCCAAAGGGAATCTCAAGCCCGACCAGCTTCTTGTTATCGACTGGGATGCGCAGATCGTGGGGCCTTTATACGGCGCCAATCGGATGCTTCGACCTTCCAGCGAGATTATCTTGCATCTGGAAGCTTACCGCCGCCGGCCTGATATCCGCAGCGTCGTCCATGCGCATCCCCCCATGGCCGTGGCTCTCTCCATTGCCGGCATTTCTCTGGCTCAGTGCATCCTGCCCGAGGTGGTGATGACGTTGGGACTCATCCCCACCACCCGTTACGCCACGCCCGCCTCGCCCGAAGGAGCCGAGGTCATCGCTGGCGTCATTGAGCACTACGATGCGCTCATTTTGAAGCGCCACGGCAGCGTCACCGTGGGCGAGAGCCCGTGGAAGGCGTATCTCAAGCTGGAGAAGCTGGAACACACCGCGTTGATTACGAAAACCCTGGTCGAACTCAACCGGCTCAATCCCATGAATCCTGAGGAAACGGCCAAAGCTGTGCATTGGCGCGAGAGCCGGGGGTTATTGAACGAAACCCAGGCCCACGACCTCTGCAATGTCTGTCATGTTTGTCCACTGAAATAGGGGCCTGCTGGATCGGAATCCCTAGTCGCTTGAAGTCTCCTCCCAATTCTGGCTCTTGAAGCAATCCACACTCCAGGCGCGATTCCACACCGCCAGCATGTTGTGGGCAGTGATGGGCCCCCAACTGCCCGGCTCGTAGAAGGTCAGAGGCGGACCTTCGCCCGCTTTCCAGCCCTGAAGAATGGCGTCGATCAGCCGCCAAGAGGTTAGAATTTCATCCTCGCGCGAAAACAAGGACGCATCGCCCAGGATGGCATCCAGAAGCAGCCGTTCGTAGGCCTCGGGTAGGCTTTTGTCTCCGAAGGTGGTGGCGAAGTTGAAGCGCATGTCCACATCCTGCGTGCGCATGCCCGCGCCGGGCACTTTGGTTTGAAAGCGGAGATGAAAGCCTTCGTGGGGTTGCAGGCAGATGGAGAGGGCGTTGGGGGCCAGATCGACGTTTTGGGCCTCAAAAAGCAGGTGGGGCACTTCCTTGAATTGCACGTAGATTTCGGTGGTTTTGGCGGCCAGGGCTTTGCCCGAACGCAGGTAGAAGGGAACGCCCTTCCAACGCCAGTTGTCGATGTAAAGGGTTAACGCCGCGTAGGTGGGCGTTTCCGAATCCGGCGCAACGCCCGGCTCCAGCCGATAGGTGGGACCGGAGCCGTCGGTGGAGCGATATTGGGCGCGGACGGTGTTGGTGCGCAACGCGCCATTCCGAGGCGCCCGCAGCGCCCGCAGCACCTTCACCTTTTCGTCCCGCAACTGGGTGGCGTCCCACTCGTTGGGCGGCTCCATGGCGGTCAGTGACAGAAGTTGCATCAGGTGGTTCTGAAACATATCCCGCATGACCCCGGCCTGGTCGTAATACCCTCCGCGCTTGCCCACGGCCACAGACTCCAGCACTGATATCTGGACATGGTCGATATAGTGCCGGTTCCACAGCGGTTCGAAGATGGCGTTGGCGAAGCGGAAGACCAGCA
>CAZDCN010000138.1:1173-5922 GCA_964503945.1 uncultured Caldilineales bacterium | reverse complement strand
GAGGCGCTTACGCATTACGCATTACGAAATTGGCCGCCCGCGCCCAAGGCGAGATCCCCCGGACCCCAGACCCCGGACACCGGACCCCGGACACCGGACGACCATTATCTTCATCCTCATTGGCGAGCAAACGCTCATGGCGCCCGCTTCCAAGCTAGGGCGCGGGAATGGTCAGGATATCGAGCTGAATCTGGTCATCGGCCTGGGGCGCGCCCTGGGCGTCGAGCGCCGGGGAGAGACGCTGGCCCGTAACCGGGTCGTAGAAGCCGATGCGCAGGGGGTAGTCGCCCGGCGGCAAATCCGCGGGCAGCAGGATGTGGTAGCTATCGACCAGGATGTCGCCCGGCTGCCAGGTGGTGGTGGGGCGCTGACCATTCAGCGGAAAGTCGTCGCCCTGAGCCGCGGGGCGGCCATCGCCGCCGATGAGATGGACGAAGACTTTGTAAGAGGTGTCGGTCGAACGTTCGGCTCGCCAGTAGAGGGTGAGGGAGAGCTCGCCGCCCGGCTCCAGCGCTCCCGAGAGATCATAGCCCAACAGGCGGACCAGGGGCGGCTCGCCAAAGGTCGCGCTCAGGGGGCGGGAAGGTCGAAGGTCGTCCGCCCGGACGGACGCGGCGTCCCCGGCCAGGATGTTCACCCAGCCCATGACCGCGGTCGCGTCGCCGATGTGCAGGCGGTAGGGCTGCGGGCCCGGGGGCGCGCCGGGCCGCGGGATGAAGGTGACGGTCTGCCGCCGGGGGCTTGCATCGGGCGGGGCGTCCAGCGCGGTTTGGGCGAAGGGGGGATCGCCCAGGGTGAGGGTGATGGGCGTCTGGCGCGGGGAGGATTCGCCCGCCAGGGTGACGGCCACGTGGGCGAAGTCGCCCTGCCGCACCCGAACCAGGGGCTGCTCCCAGCCGACGACGCGTATCCCGTGCGCGGTCAGGGGCTGTTGCGGTCGCGGGGGCGTCCAGCCGGGCGCGAGCGCGTCGAGCTGACGGGCGCGGTCGGGCGTGCGCGCGAAGAGGATCAGGCGCTTGGGACCGAAGCGCCACGCCCGTTGGGCCAGCGCGCGCTGGGCCAGCCATCCTTCCACCAACCGCTGGGGGTCAGCCCGCAGCGCGTCTTCGTTGATGACCAGCCACAGGCCGTCGTGGTTCTCCCACAGGGGCTTCAGCCAGTGCTCGACGCTGCCGGGGTCCGCGTCCTGACCGTTGGGCCAGCCCTGGAACTGCCGGGGCCAGTGATAGGCGAACACGGGCCAGGGTTGATCCGTGTGCAGGAAGACGGCGTCGCCGGGCAGGACCCGGGCCGCGAGCGCGCGGCTCAGGGCTTTGTAATCATCCCGGAGATAGCGATTGCTGTAATAGGCGGTGAGGCTGGCTCCCTGCCCCAGGAGCAGCAGGGCCAGCAGCCCCGCGGTGAGGGGCTTGCGCCAGGCTCGCGGTGGGAGCCGTTTCGCCAGGAAAAGGAAGGCCCAGGCCGCGAGCAGGTAAAAAGGTGGCGCGAAGGGCAGCAGATAGCGGGCCTCGGGCTTGGGCGAATAGCCAAAGGCCCGAGGCATGGTCGTCGCCATCCACACCGCGGCGGGGGGGATGATCAGCGCCAGGAGCAGCAAGAGGAGCCCGTCCCGCTCCTTCCGGGCGCGCACCCATCCCGCCACAGCCCCAACCAGAATCGCGGCCATGCCCAGCGCGACCAGCCACCGAAACCGCTCCACGTGCACCGACTCGCCCGCGAGCAACAACGTGGCGTACAATTCCAGGTAGATTTTGGGATCAAAGGGAACTTGTACGGACCACGTGCGCATTCTCGGCAAGGCGTAAAAAAGCCAGGGCAGGAACGCGGCCAGGACCACGGCCTGATACGCGGCCCATTCGCCCAGCCGCCGCCAGCGCGGCCGCCCGCGCAGCCGTCGCAGGGCCCAGAGCCAGTACAGTCCCTGGATAATGAGGGTGAAGGCCAGGAGATAGAGGGTCCAGAGCGCGGCGATGGTGGTGAGGAGATAGCCGATGCGCGCGGGCCAGGCGGGGTTGCGGCGCAGGCGCACGGTGAAATAGAGGCTGAGGGTGAAGAGGAGGCCGCCCAGCGCGTACATGCGCGTTTCCTGAGACCACCAGATGGGAAAGCGGGCCAGGGACAGCATCAATGCGGCCAACAAAGCCGTTTCCCGTTTCGAGGGAAACAAACCCCGCCCCAATGCCCACACCCCGGCCACGGTCAGCGTCCCCGCCATGGCCGAAAGCAGCCGCACCGCGAATTCACTATCGCCCAGGGGGAGGCGCCAAAAGTGCAGCATCCCAAAGTAAAGCGGCGGATGCACATCCACCGATGTCCATCGCACCATGTCCAGGATGGACATGCGCGCGGCCCACACCGCCAGCCCTTCATCCCACCAGATGTTGGCATCGGGCAGCCGGAAGAGACGCAAGGCGAAGGCGAGGAGCAGAATGACCAAGAGCGCGAAGCGCTCCCCCGCCTCCCCCCGTCCTGACAACGATGACGTCAGTTCATTTGCATGATGCCGCATGGCGCGAGCCGTTGGTGCGTGGGTTTAGCCCTTGGCCGAGACGCGTTCCGGGCGAATGCAATAGATCACGCGTTCCTCGTCCGGCCGGGGCGACTGCCAATCCCGGCCCGTATAGCGCTGAGAAAGCTCGTTGATGTGCACATGCGCGATCTCCCCCTCGATGATCTCCACCACCCGGCCCCGGATCTGAATATAGCGGTAGGGGTTGGCGTCATCGATGATGACCAGAGCCACGCGGGGCTCCCGGCGCATGTTGCGGTCTTTGATGCGGCCCCTGGCGGAATTGACGCGGATGACCTGGCCGTCATAATCGAACCAGAGGGGCGTGGCCTGGGGCGAGCCGTCGGGCATGACCGTGGCCAGCACGGCCAACAGCGGGCGTTCCAGGAGATCGAGATAGGGTGCGGGAATGAGGTTGTCGGGCATGAAGCGCTCCTCTCTTGGGCGTGATGTGGGAATGGTTGACCGTCGATCATTCTCCCATAAAGGATGGCTTCAGGCAAACGTCAACGCGGTTCCGAGACGGTATCAATGGGGTGCGTCCTAAATCAGTTGAAATTTGGCGTCTGCCGCCTCCGCCGGGGAATCATTTCCCCGGCTACAAACGGCGCCTCTTCGGGGCTAAGCCGGATTTCATCCGGCGCTGTTTTGCAACCCGGCGATGCATCGCCGGGTGTCGATGCATGGACGCTTCCAACTCGTTTAGGACGCCCCCGTATCAATTCAATGGACGTAAGGGGGACTAATTTTTTGTATTTCGAGCACAAACCGAGTGAACTCGGGCGCTTTAGGCGCAGATCCCTTCCTTTTGTCCCTCCCCCATGCCGAGACAGGCGAGGGAGGCAACAGAGAAAATTTTCTTTTTTCAAGCCGATTTCGTGAAAAGAAATTAAAAACGCCTTCAACAGGATGTATTTATTCACGGAAATGGCGAATACGCCTGAGATTCAAAAAATAAGTAATCTGACACACTATTGACATTCTTTGCAACTTCTTTTATACTACCCTGAAAGGGTTGAAAGTAAACTATAGAATTTGGTCGATTTGTGATTTTTTTGATTCAATTTATCCTCTCTTTCACCAAACCAACAGGAGTTCGTGCTATGTCACAAAACAAAAATCATGAAGCCAAGCGGCGGTCGAATTATCACCCTCCCCAAATCATTCACCAGGGTCAACTCAAGCAATTTGCTGGCTCGCCTTTGGGGAAGGATAAGGGACTCGGGCTGCCTGGCTTGCCCGGGCAATAATGCGGCGGCTGTTGCCTCACCAACGGCTTTACGACATTTTGATGAATCCCTTATTCCTGTGATTGCTCATACGGCAATCATTCGCTGGTTCTCTCAAGTGGAGGTTTTGCGATGAAGCGTTTTTTGATCATGCTCGCCGTTGTATTTTTGATGCTCGGTGTGTTTGTGCAAGCCAGCCTGGCCTATTCCTATGTTCAGGGCTGTGTTGTTGATGGAAAAACCAACCAGCCCTGGCAACATGGCGGCACGGTCATCCTGGATGGCGGCGCTTTCGGAACGAAAACGACAACGCTGGATGCCAATGGTTGCTTTTTCTCACCATTGCCCACCAGCCAGTTCGGCAATCCTGAGGTGACGGTCACCGTGGATCTCGATCCCGGCCCCGCGGGCGATCCCCCGCCCGAAGAGCTGTGCGTGGTGCCACAAGATAACACCAGCGGCCCAAACGCCATCTACGACTGTGGCACCATGACCGCTTCGGTGGGGCCCAACGCGGTCTATCTCATCCAGATGGACGCCACCGGGCCAACGGTTTCTCGGGGCGCGTCGCTCCTTCTGGGAATGGCCGGCCTCGCCTCGATTCTGGGACTGGCCGTCTTCTGGCGACGGCGCCACGCCCTGTAGGCCATCTCCTTTTGCTTTCGACAATCACCTGGCATGCTCCCCGGCCAGGTGATTGTACGCGTCTGGGATATCGGCAAACGGGACGCGTGCGATTTCAAAATCCTCCGGGAGGGCGCGGGGGCCGGGACATTTCGCGCGTTTGCATAATCGGGTCGGTTTCAGTATGATGAGGTGGGACGTTGTTTTCCTTCAGCATTTCATTGCTCTCTTCTCATCCCTGCCAACTGGAGGTTTCATCCGATGAACCCATCACGCCTGAGCCTTTCCCGACGGGCAAAACGGGGCGGCGTTTCTCTGATGATGGCCATCGCGCTTCTTTTCCTGACAGCAGCCATCGCCCTGGCGGGCTGGGTGACCATTGACACC
>CAZDCN010000138.1:0-1073 GCA_964503945.1 uncultured Caldilineales bacterium | reverse complement strand
GAGGACGGCGTCGCGCCCAGTCCCGGCGTCACCTGGACCGCGGGCGGCACAGGCTCCCTGGCCGTGAACGTCACCGGCGGCAACGGCTACCTCAATTGCTGGATCGACTGGGGCCGGGATGAGACCTTCGACGCCAGCGATCAGGTGGTCAATGACGTCAGCCTGACCGCGGGCGACCACACGGTCAGCGTGAATGTGCCCGCCGGGACTGCGTTCGACGGCCCCTACATGGCCCGATGCCGCCTCTCCCCCAACGCCAATGAAGGAACCGCGCCCACGGGCGCTGTCTACGGCGGCGAGGTGGAGGACCACGACTGGCTCATCCAGCCCGTGGGCGATCTCAGCATCGCCATCAACGGCAGCGACGTGGACCTGACCTGGACCCACCTGAGCCAGAACGATTCGGAACAGGCCTACAAGAGCGCCACGCCCTACTTCGACATGGCGGGGGCATCCGCGCTGGGCGGCGCCTGCACCACCGGCGCCTGCACCGCCACCGATACGGGCGTCGCGGGCGGCGCTGCGGACGCGTTCTATTACAAAGTCTATGGCCAGGCGACGGTCAGCGGCTCCACCATCTACTCCACCCCATCGAAAGAGGTGGGCCTGTTTGAATTCGATCTGGTTCCCGGAACCCCGTGACCCCCATCGAAAAGCCCACAGACAAGGCCCGAGGCGCTGACCCCGGGCCTTGTCGCGTCATCCTTCGGGCCAGGCCTGCGGGTGATCATCCCGCACCATGTCGGCCAGGTCCGCAGCCGAGGCGTTGGTCTCCATCTGGGCCACCGACTTCACGCCGGGGATGACACAGGTGACCAGGGGATGCTGCAGAGGCCAGGCCAACGCCCACACGGCCATGGGCACGCCCTCGGGGACCTCGGTGCGGGCGATGGCCTCCGCTTCGCGGAGCTGCCGCTCGATGTTCTCGGGGTCCCACCGGGAGCGCACGTCGTTGGGGTCGGTGAAACGATGGCCGGGCTTGTATTTACCCGTGAGGAAACCGCTGGCCAGGGGCACGCGGGCCAGCACGCCCAGGTCTTGATCCTCGTGGTGGGGGAAGATTTGGGTTTCGG
>CAZDCN010000137.1:0-5923 GCA_964503945.1 uncultured Caldilineales bacterium | reverse complement strand
TCCGACCTACGGGACGCGTGGGCTGAGCGTTTCAGTGCTCTCGGTCGAGCCGTGAGGGGTGAAAGCGTTGTTCGTTCTGTTCCCAGTCTGGCTCATCTGGTGTTTCAGTGCTCTCGGTCGAGCCGTGAGGGGTGAAAGCCATTTCGTTTTTTCAGCCCAGGGGGATGGTTTTTGTATCCCCCAACTATTTTATCGCCGCTACGGGCTTCCTGGCAAGCCGCCCAGCGAGGGGATCGCGGAAAATGGGGTGTCATCCGTGGCGGATTTCGCAAATCCTTTTTTGCAGGAAATCCGTCTGCTTTTGCGCACGGGCGCCTCGGGTTTCGGGGGGATGTTCCGTCTGAAGTGCGGGTTTTCATTATCATCTGGCATGGAATGGATGGTTGGCGCATGGATTTTGCGGAGAGGGGGTCTATGCGGGCCTCAAAATGCCCGTCTGTCGGGGGCGTTTCCATCATGGGTTGGGGATTCAGAAGACATCGTTGCAAAAGCGGCGGAATTCGCAGTTGACGCAGCGCCCGCGTTTTTTCGTGGGCGGGGGCGTCCGTTCTTCTTCGATGCTGGCGCGGATGGCTTGCACGGTGCGTAGAACTTTTTTTCGCAGCCGCGGGGTGATGGGAATGGTCTCGGCCCGACGGTTGGGGATGCTGTAGAGGAAGCCGCTATCGACGGTGACGCCCCAGGCTTCTTCCAACAACAGGCCATACGCGGCCAGTTGCAGTTTGAAGTGGGCGGCGATGCCGGTGCGGCGGCTGAGTTTGAAATCCACGGGCCAGGCCCGCTCTCCCTGGCGCAGCACCAGGTCTAGCCGTCCGCTCAGGCCCAGGGTTTCCGATTGTAGGCGCACGTCTTCGATGCGCTGGGCGTCGGGCAGGCCATACAGACGTCCTGTGCGCCGCCGCTCTCGTTTTTCTTCCCGTTCGTGCGCGGCGACGCCCGCTTCCATCTTGAAGGTGGTGGGTCGCAGGCCGGGCATGAGGTAGGTGAAGAAGACGACGCGCGGGCAGTAGTCCCATTGTTTGAGGTCGGTGACGGGCAGCAGCCAGGTCATGGTTCGGCCTCCTCTTCCTTCTCCTCGGCTTCCACCTCGTAACTCATGCGTTCGGCCCAATCTTTGGCGCAGATGGGGATAAGCTGGACGTTGCCGGGGTTGTCGTCCAGCCGTTGTTCGATCTTGAGCATGAGTTCTTCTTGATGATTGCGGCTGAGGTTGCCGAGAAAGGCGGAGAATTGGATGCGATCCAGGCCGTAGTCCAGGCAGATGTCCGCGACTTTGTTGCGGAGACGGTCGTTGGGGATGTCGTAGATGACAAGGCAGCGCATGGCAATAACCGGGAGGATGGATGGGGTGAGAAATGGGTGGGGGCAGTGATCACCACTTGGCCTGGAAGGCGGTGAAGGCGTCGGCGTCCCCGCGCAGGTAGCTGGCCAGTTCTCGGGCCTGGGTCTGGAGGATGGCGCGGGGGCTGAGGCGCTGGCCCTGGTAGCGTTCGGGCGCGTCCAGGCGGGCGTGGATTTTTTCGACGATGCGCTCTCGGGTGGGATGATCCAACTGGCCTCGTTTGTCCAGCGTCAGGGATGCGCCTTTGCCGACGATGGCCAGGAGGGTGCGATCCACCACCGGCGCGCGGAAGGGTTCGATGAGGTCCAACACGAGGCTGGGTTTGCCGGGACGGTCGGTGTGGAGGAACCCGGCGTAGGGGTCCAGGCCCGCCAGCACAATGGCCCGCTCCACTTCGCCGTAGAGGACGCCGTAGCCGTAGTTGAGGGCCATGTTGAAGGGATCCTGGGCGTGGCGGCCCTGGCGTCCGGGCCAGTCGAGTTGGGCGGGCAGCAGGGCTTTGACGCCGGCCCAATAGGCCTTGGCTGCGCGGCCTTCGATGGAGAGGATTTTTTCGCGGGCGTCGTCGATGCAGGAAGCCTTCAGGGCCAGTAATTCTTGTTCGTGCCCCAGGGTTTCGATGGCCGCGTCGCGCAGGGTTTGATAGAGCTCGGGGGCTTTTTCTTTGCGATATTTGGCCACATAGCGCAGCAATGCGGCCTGATTGCGGATTTTGCCCAGGGCCAGGGCCCGGGCCGCCTCGAAGCCCCGTTCATCGGCATAGGCCAGCAGTTGAGCGCGGCGGGTCTTGACGGTGCCGATGAGGGCGCTGGCGTACAGGCTGGCCACGGGGTCGCCGCGGCTATCCACGATGTGGATGGGGATGCCGTAGCGGGCGCAGGCGGCGATGGCGTCGGCGCTGATGCTGACGCCGTGGTCGGCCAGGGTGAGGGTTTCCAGATGCAGGAGGGGCGCGTCTAGCTTGCGTTGGCCTTTGACGGTGATGCGCAAACGTCCCTGATGTTTGCTCACGAACGCGCCATAATCCTGAATGAAAAGGTGTTTAATGATGGGCATAATTCGCCCTCCGTTATGCGTTGTCCGTTATTCGTTATCCGTTGTTCGTTGTCCGTTGTTCGTTGTTCGTTATCTCATACCAGCCGCCGCCTTTGACGACGTTTTTGCCCAGTTGCACGCTTTCGCCCCACAGCAGCAGGGGCAGCAGCGGGCGCCAATCGTCAGCGCGCAGGGCGATGGGGCCCACCAGGCCGCCCAGGTAGTGATATTTCTTCAGACGGGAGGAGTAGCCTTTGACGTCCCACCACGCGGCGTCATCTTGCACGACCTGCACGTTTTCGGCCAGGGGCCGTATCTGGGCGATGAACGCTCGCAGGGCGTCTTGCTGATACCATTCGGGGTGTTGGCCGTAGTTGGCGGCCAGGGCGAAGAGACGTTCGGCCAGGCGTTGGATGAAGGGAACGACCTGGAAGCGGCGCATGAGTTGGTTGTGGTGGATGAGACGCAGGGGGGTTTTGAGGTGGAGATGGAGGATGTTGTCGCGGGCGGACAGGCGTTCGGCCATCTGCGCCGCGCGTAGCTGGATGGAATCGGCGGTGACAGGGAGGCTGGGGAAGGTGAGGGTGCGGGAGCCTTCGGGCATGATGGCTTGTTGGGCGCGGGCGTGGGGGTTGTAAGCATCGATGCGGGCCAGGCGGTAGCGCCCGCGGCTCTGCAGCTCGGGCTGAAAGCGGCCCAGGCCGAAGGTTTCGCCCACTTCGTGCAGGGCCAGGGCCACGTAGGGCAGGAGGAAGAGGGCGTTGGGGCCGAAGAGGGAGAAGGTGAAGTGAAAGCGCTGGCCCGGTTCGTAGCGGGGGATGCGTTCCAGGGGCGGGCGCAGGGCGAAGGGCCGTCGGCTTTCGGAGCCGGTATCGCGGCTGGTGAGATAGCAGACAGGGCAGGCGGCCTGATGTTCGGGCGCGGCTTTCACCTGAGGGGGCGCGCCGCAATAGGCCCGACTGAGGTAGCTTTGCCATGCCCCGCGGATGGCGGAGCCTTTGAATTCATCCAGCAGGATGGGCGTGGTCGCTTCGGCGGTGAAGCGGATGTGGTGGATGGTGAAGTCGGAGAAGAAGGGGGGAGTGTTCATCGGTATCCTCCGGGCGGATCGTGTGATAAAATGAATAGCGCCTGCTTCGTAAATCACCCACTGATAGGGAGAACCACAGATAGAGAACACAAATAAAGGAAACACAAATGGATGTCAGGTTTGCAGGTGGCAGGTCAACTGGCACAGCCTCACTTGCGACCTGCCACTTGCCACTTGCGACCGCATTTTCATTCCTTATTGGCGTGCAAACGCTCATGATACCTGCTTCGTAAATAACCCACGGATAGGGAGAACCACAGATAGAAGACACAAATAGTCGTGAAATGACGTGTTGACCTGAGCCGTTGCCTACGCATTACAAAGTCGGCAGCCCGCGCCAGATGAACGGCTCGAGCCGCCCCTGACATGAGGTTATCGCTATGAACACCCCGAAACTGACTGAAGCCATGATCCGACAGCGCACCACTCCGGCCTCTTGGGAGCGGGGCTGGGATTATTATGAGCACGGCCACGTGGAGAAAGTCGTCTGGCGCGACGGGACGCTCAGGGCCAACGTGCAGGGCAGCGCCTTCGAGCCCTATCATGTGGAGATTTTCTTTGGGGATGAAGGCGTCCTGGATGCCTATTGCACGTGCCCCTACGACTGGGGCGGGGATTGCAAGCATATCGTCGCGGTGTTGCTGACGGCGATGCACCATCCAGACGCCATCGAGGAGAGGCCTTCGTTGGCTGCGCTCATCGAGGGTTTGAATGAGGCGCAGTTGCGGGAGGCGCTAAAGCGGCTTGTGATCGCTCATCCTCACCTGATGGATGAGCTCGAAGCTTGGGTCGAGGCCCCGGCGGCCTCATCCGAAGCCGCTGCTTCCCCGGACGATTTGCCTCCAGAGGTCAATCTCGAACTTTTACGTCGGCAGATTCAGGCAGATTTACGCAATGCGCTGAACACCGGGTATAATCAGTGGGGTGAAAGCTGGTATGATAGCGATCTAGGAGCGGTGTTGGAGCCGGGCCTGCAAGAGGTGGGGCATTTGTTGGAAGCGGGCAAGGCCCGACAGGCGTTAGTGGTGTTGAAGGCGATGGCCGATGCTTGGGAGGATGGCATCGAGAGTTTGGATGCGTATGTGCGCGAGAGTTTCGAGGATGTGGCCGATGAATTTACCATAGCGTTGGGCGAGACCTGGGCCGAGGCGTTGCTGATGGCGGATTTGAGCGAGGAGGAGCGGGAGTCCTGGATCGATAATCTGGAAGATCTGGTGGGCTCGATGTTTGGTGGCGGCAGCCTGGAAATCGCCTTGGCCGCGGCGGAGCAGGGGTGGGATGATCCGTTCCTGGTGGCGGCCATGGAGGGGCGCGCCGGCGAGTATGGGGCGTGGGAGGATGAGCCGCCCTATTTTGCCGATGAGTTGGCCCGCATCCGCCTGGGCATTTTGGAGGAGCAGGGACGGTATGATGCGTATCTGAATCTGGCGCGAGCGGAGGGGCAGTTTTTGAGCTATTTGCAAATGCTGGTGCGGGTGGGACGGGCTGAAGAGGCGTTGCAGGAGGGGTTGACGCATTTGACCACGCCCAGAGATGTATTGGCCCTGGCCCGCACCCTGGCCGAGCAGGATGAAGTTGACAAGGCCATCGCCCTGGCCCGGCATGGTTTGGGGCTGGATGAAGGTCGAGAGAAGGCGGCGCTGGCCGCGTGGTTGCGGGATCTGGCGCGGGATCGAGGCAGGAGGGAGCTGGCCTTGGAGATAGCGGAGCGGGCGCTGGCTATGAGGGTATCTTTGGAGAATTATTTGGCGTGGCGGGAGATCGCGGGCGATCAATGGCCGCAGATTCGCCCCAAGGCGCTGCGCGTGGCCGCGCGGGGGGATGATGTGAACGGCAAGGTGGATATTTTCTTGCATGAGGGATTGCACGATGAGGCCATCGCCGCGGTGGAGGGGGCGTCGTGGTTTTTCGATATCGGCAAGGTCATCGAGGCGGTGAAGGAGACGCATCCCGAGTGGGCGTTTCGGCAGTGTGCGCTTCAGGCCGAGGCGATTATGGATGCGGGGCAGGCGCGCAAGTATGATGTGGCCGTGGCGTGGTTGCGGCGCGGTCGCGATATTCTGCTGGCCGCGGGCCAGGAGGAGGCGTGGAAGCGCTATCTGGCGGAGGTGATGGCGAAGCACCGGCGCAAGTATAAGTTGACGCCGATGTTGCGGGCGCTGGAGTGAGCCTCACCCGCCCTGGCCCGGAGACGAGCTGTGAGGCCCGTCTCCGGGCGCATTGAGCGCATTGGGCGCATGGCGGCGGCTATGGGATGAAGGCTTTTGCGCGTGTGAGGCAGGCTGGTATGCGGTTGTTAAGGTGCGGTGGGGATCAGCGGCGGGCGCGGGCCTGGTCGCGAATGGCCTGCAGGTTGAGGATTTCGGCCACCTCGAAGCGGGGCGGGACGACGCGTTGGCCTGATCTGCAACAGCTCTATTGGAAATCTAACTGGTGTTGGGACTGCATAGTTATTC
>CAZDCN010000136.1:0-5940 GCA_964503945.1 uncultured Caldilineales bacterium | reverse complement strand
CGGGTGATGCCGCCGAAGATATTGACCAGCACCGCCTTTACGTTGGGATCGCTGAGGATAATGCGCAGGGCCGCGGCCACCTTGGCCGCATCCGCGCCCCCGCCGATATCCAGGAAGTTGGCGGGCTCGCCGCCGTAGTGCTTGACGATGTCCATGGTGGCCATGGCCAGGCCCGCGCCATTCACCATGCACCCGATCTCGCCGTCCAGCTTGATGTAGCTGAGCCCGGCTTCTCGGGCTGTGGTCTCGGCCGGGTCCTCCTCATCCAGGTCGCGCATCGCGGCCAGGTCGGGGTGGCGCATGAGCCCGTTGTCATCCAGCACCATCTTGCCGTCCACGGCCAGCAGGCTGCCATCCCCCTGCACCACCAGGGGATTGATCTCGGCCAGCTCCGCGTCCGAGGCGATGAACGCGTTGTAGAGGCCCGTGGCGATCTTGCCGAACTGCCGGAACTGGCTTTTCTCCAGCCCGATGCCCGACGCGATCTCCACCGCCTGATAGCCGCGCATGCCCAGGAAGGGGTCGATGAACACCTTCTTGATGGCCTCGGGCTTGGTCGCGGCCACCTCCTCGATGTCCACGCCGCCCTCGCTGGAGGCCATCATGACGACGCGCTGTCGAGCCCGATCGATGATCATGCCCAGGTAAATCTCATCCTGGATGTCCGCCGCGGGGTCGATCAGCACCTTCTTGACCGTCAGCCCCTTGATGTCCATCCCCAGGATCTCTCGGGCCTTCGCCTCGGCCTCCGCGGGCGTCTTCGCCAGCTTGACGCCGCCCGCCTTGCCGCGACCGCCGACCAGCACCTGCGCCTTCACCACCACCGGCCCGCCGATGCGTTCCGCGATGGCTCGGGCCTCCTCAGGCGTCGTCGCCACATCCCCTTCAGGGATGGGCACGCCATACTTGCCGAAAATCCGTTTTGCTTGATATTCGTGGAGTTTCAATGTTCCCTCCTTTGGGAATCAAAGATTTTTGTCACGCGGGTCCAACCGCAACCCGCGCGATTGTGGATGCGTTGAACGAATTCATTATAGAGGAAAGGAAAAACCGCGCCCAAATTTCCGTCCCTGGTTCATGCTCCTGGTCAGGGAGAAAAACCCATCAACCCACGCGGCCTACACCGCCACGCCTCGGCGAGGCCAGTAGCGCCGCAGCCGCCACACGCCACCTGCTGGATCCGCCATCAACTCCGCCCGACCGCCATCCCCGAACTCCACCGTCATGATCCACGCGCCCTCGGGCGTGCGCTCCTGACGGCCCATCCCCGCCACCGTTTTGCGTCGCCCCTCAAGCCACACCGCCTCGGGCCGCCACGAACCGCCCCGCCACGACGCCTCCACCAGCACCGTGGGCGGCTCTGGCGCCCCCTGCGGCTTCGGGTCCACCCGCACCGACCGCTCTTTCACATAGCGCAAGGCCAGTCGCAACGCCGCGGCCACCGTCGCCTGCTTGTTGCCGACGCGGTCATGGGGCCACACGTGCATTTCCCCCCAATCCACATCCGCCGCGGCCAGATGCAGATACACCAGGCCCACCGGCTTCTCGGGCGTGCCTCCGCCCGGCCCGGCAATGCCCGTAATCGCAAGGGCGACATCGGTCTCCAGCAACGCCCGCGCGCCCCGAGCCATCTCCCGCGCGGTCTCCGGACTCACCGCGCCGTGGGCCTCCAGAGTCCCCGCGCGCACGCCCAAGACCTTCATCTTGGCGAAATTGCTGTAGGAAACGACCCCGCCCATGACATAGTGAGAACTGCCGGGGATGTCGGTGAGGATGCTGGCCAGCAGGCCACCGGTGCAGCTCTCGGCCAGGGCGATGGTGAGATGCTGGGAGTCCAGGTGGCGGCCCAGCTCGGCGCTGAGCTCGCGCAGTTGGGAGAGGGTGGGCGCGTGGTTCGTGGACATAGTTCAGGAGGGATTGTCGCAGAGAAGCATCCAGGGCTTGCTGGCGACGCGGGTGATCACGACGATGACGGGGCGGCCGCCGGGCGTGCGATGCAGCCGGCGGCGGAAGGACTCCGGCTCGATGGGCGAGCCCCGCTTTTTCACCGCCGCGACCTCCGCGCGCAAGGCCCGCAAGCGTCGGTTGAGGGTTTTGAGATGGAAGGGGTGATGTTCGAGGATGGGCCAGACGCGGGCGAAAGGCGTCTCGATGCGTTCATCGCCCGAAAGATAGGCGATCTCCCCATCAATCTGCCACAATCCCAGCCGGATCGCAAGATCACCCACCGCGCCGGCGCGGATGACCGCCGGGTCCGGCTCGTAGAGCAACGCGCCCGGCCCGGCCACAGGCGCGATGGCGCCCTCGGCCCACAGGCTCGCGCCCGCGGGCAGCACCGTCGCCCGCCGGCCCACGCGCGCCGCCAACCCGCCAAACCACAAGACCACCTCCTTCAACGCCCCCGCCAGGCTGATCCACTCCGCTTCGACCTCGGGCGGAATGTGGGCGTGATCCAGGCCGGGCATGAGCTTGACGCCCAAATGAGGGACGCGGTCCCGCTGCAGGGCAAGCAGCGCGGCCAGGGGCGGTTGCAGAGCCTCGGGATGAAACAGGCGGCGGGACCCCGCGCGCCGGCCAGGGTCGGCCCAGGCCGCGGGGACCGACCACGCCGGCGCGATGACATCGGCCCGGATGGGGTGGATGGCGGGGGTGAGCTCCCACGCGCGGGCGTTGGCCTGGGTCAGGGCCAGCGCCGCCTCATGCCGATCCACGGCCAGCACCCGCGCGCCCGCTTCGGCCAGGGCCAGGCTATCCCCGCCCAGGCCGCAGCCCAGGTCCGCCACCCAATCAAAGCCCGCGTAACGCCGCGCGGTCCACGCGGCCACGGGCAGGGGCGTGGCCTGCTCCAACGCGGTCTTTTCAAAAAACATCGTGCTGGCCCGGCCGGGGAACTTGGCCTCGGCCCGTCGCCGTAGCCGGGCCTGGGTCACCAGCGCGGCCGCGTGCTCGGGCGCGACGACTCGGCGCAGGCGGGTGAGCGCGGGCAGCACCGCCGCATCATCGGGCGGGTTCCGGGTGAGCTCGTCCAGCCATGGCCGCGCTTCCTCCGATGTAAGCCAGCGGATGAGGGAAGGTTTGAGCATGAGCAGAAACGAAGACGGGTGGCAGTCCGCCTTTGCATGGTATGTTTTGTCGGTCGAACACCCGCAGGTTCACCTGCGGGCTAAAACAAGGCCCCGTCAACGGGGCTTTTGCCGGGGTCACCCGTCCGAAAGCCGGGTTTACCCGGCGTCGTTTCATAGCCCGGAGCTTCAGCTCCGGGCGCTGGCAGGCATCCATAGAGAAGTTGCCCATGGTGTGACACAAATCCATACAGCCTGCGGACACAGATTTTTAAATTATCCGCGTTTTTCCGTGTTCATCCGCGTCCGACTTGTATTTTCGAAGCAAGGCTCGGCCAGGGGCAAACGAATCTCGAACGTCGTCCCCTCGCCCAGGGTGGAATCCACAAAAATCTGACCCTGATGCGCTTCCACCACCCATTTGACAATGGACAACCCCAAACCTGCGCCTCCGGCCGCGCGGGTGCGGGCCTTGTCCGCCCGATAGAAACGGTCGAAGATGTGGGGCAGGTCCTCGGCCGCGATGCCCTGGCCCGTATCCTGCACCTGCAGCGCAACCCATGACTCTTCGCAGGTCAGGCTCAGCTCGATGCGGCCCCCTTCGGGCGTGTAACGAATGGCGTTATTGATGAGATTGTCCAGCACTTGCCGCAACCGGTCCGCATCCCCCATCACCTGCGCCCGATCCACCCGCCCCAATTGGATGTCCAGCTTGTCGCCCGCGCGGCGCTGGGCCAGCCGAAAACTCTCCATAAGGATGTGATCCAGCTCCACCAGCCCCAGATGCAGGGAATGGCGTCCCGACTCCGCCTGGGAGAGGAGCAACAGGTCGGAGATGAGCCGATGCATACGCTCCGCCTCGGAACGGATTTCGTTGAGCATATCCTCCCGCTCTTCCTCGGGCAAATGGTCGGCTCGACGCAGCAGGCTGAGATTGCCCAAGATGGTGGTGAGGGGCGAACGCAGTTCGTGGGAGATGTCGGCGCTGAAGCGGCGCTGCTTCTCGAACAGCTCCTCCAGCCGATCGAGCATCTCATTGAAGGTGTTGATCAGCGCGCCGACCTCGTCATTCCGAGCCTGGCGCACGGGCACGCGACGGCTGAGATTGCCCGTGCGGGTGATGGCCAGCGCGGTGGCCGTGGCCTCCTTGATGGGTTGCAGAGCCACGCCTGTCAGCCAATAGCCCCCGCCCGCGGCCAGGGCCAGAGCAATGGCGAAGAGAATGAACAGGTTCTTGCTCAACTGCTCCAGCACCTCTTGTTGGGGCTGAAGATTCCGGGCCACCTGCACGATCCCCACCGTCTGACCGTTGACCACGATGGGAGCGAAGTAAACCCTCAGGTCGTTAGGCCGCTCCACGCTGAGGTCAAAATACCCCGCCAGCCCGTGCATGGCCTGTTGATAATATGGCTCGGGCAGTTCGATGATGGCGCGGGCCAGGTTGGAGGATCGAAACACCACCCGCCGCGTGCTGTCCCGCACCTGCACATAGAGCTCCGGGTCCTCCAGGGTGGCGCTGAGAAAAGGCAACAGCGGTTCGGGGATGCCATCCACCTGGGCGGAGACAGACACCAGCCGCACCACCTGTTCCCCCTTTTTCTGCAATTCCCCATCGATGCTGCCCATGACGTTGGCCTGCACGCGTGAAAACACCATGCCGCCTACCAGAATCAACAGCATGGCGAGCAGGCCCGTGTACCACAGGGTAAGGCGCAGTCGCAGAGACACGATCGCGTGTGAGCGTGTGGGCGTGGGAGCGTGGGAGCGTGGGAGCGTGTTTAAGGTTGGCGGAGGATGTAACCCGCGCCCCGCTTGGTGTGAATTAGCCTGGGTTCGCCGTTGGCTTCGAGCTTGGTGCGCAGATAGCGAATGTACACCTCGATGATGTTCGATTCGCCGCCGAAGTCATAGTCCCAGATCTCGTCGTAAATCTGAGAGCGGGAGATGACCTGGTTGGGATGGCGCATGAACAGCTCCAGCAGGTCGAATTCCCGGGCCGTCAGCTCAATCTCCCGGCCTCCGCGGTGCACCGTGCGGGCCGCGGTGTCCATGACCAGGTCCGCGAATTCCAGAATCTGCTTGGGCTGATGGTGTTCGGCCCGGCGGAGTTGCGCCCGCACCCGGGCCAACAATTCGTCGATGTCGAAAGGCTTGACCACGTAATCGTCCGCGCCGCTATCCAGCCCCAGCACCCGGTCTTCCACTGTGTCCCGAGCCGTGAGCATGAGAATGGGGACGCTGCTCTCCTCGCGTATGCGTTTGCACACTTCGATGCCGTCGATGCCCGGCAACATGAGGTCCAGAATAATCAGATCGGGCTCCTCTTCGCGAAACGCGTCGATGCCCTGCAGGCCGTCGGTGACCAGTCGGGCATCATAGCCCTCCAACAACAAGGCCCGGCGCAACAGCTTGCCGATGGATGGATCATCTTCGATGATCAGGATGTTTGTCGTCATATCATCGGTCTCCCAAAATAGATTCATGTCGTGGAACAACTTACAATCGAAACGCGGGCCCGCCTTCCGCGGCCAGCAATTCCCGCAGACGGTCGATGCTGAGGTTGCCCCCGCTGAGGACAACCCCCACGCGTTGGCCCGCCAGCTCATCCCGCAACTTCAGAGCCGCAGCCAGCGCGGCCGCGCCCGCGCCCTCGGCCAGATTGCGGGTGTGAGCCAACAAGATGATAATGGCCCGGCGAATCTCGTCATCGCTGACCAGCACGAAATCATCGAGATAGCGCCGCAGGATGCGTTGGGGCAGTTCAAACGCGGTGCGGGTGGCCAGCCCCTCGGCAAAGGTCCCCATGGGCGCTTCCACCAGCCGCCCCTCCTTCCACGACCGCCAGGCCGCGGGCGCCTGCTCCGATTGCACGCCGATG
>CAZDCN010000135.1:0-5941 GCA_964503945.1 uncultured Caldilineales bacterium | reverse complement strand
GGCCTGCGGCCAAGGGACGGCTCCTTCGGCTTCGCTCAGGACAGGCTGCGCCGTCGCCATCCGTCGCGTCGATTGAATTGATACAGTGTCCCAGAGCGCTCGCGACCTTGACCTGACACGCGTTTTCTTGTATAATGGTGTCATCAAGGTTAAGACTCCCTCCTCGAAAAGTGGGCAACCCCCACTTTTTTGTTTGTCCGGGGTTCTGTAACCTTGAACAACCACATAGACAATTTCATATTTCTGAGAGGTAAACGAAAAACAACTGCATATGAACAAGCAACTTTTAATGGCCATTAACCAGATATGCGCTGAACGCAATCTCAAACCCCAGGTGGTCATCGACGCCATTGAACACGCGCTGATCAGCGCCTATCGTAAGAATTTTGGGAATGCGCAAAATGTGGAGGCGCGGCTGGACCCCGAGACCGGGGACACTCATATTTACGCCGTTATGCAAGTGGTTTCTCCCGAAGAATTCACGGATCCCGATACTCAGATTACCCTGGAAGAAGCCCGGGAATATGAACCCAACGCCGAACTGGGCGATGAGATCCGCATCGAACGCACTCCCGACGACTTCGGGCGTATTGCCGCGCAGGCCGCCAAACAAGTGATTCTGCAACGTATCCGCGAGGCGGAGCGCGATGCCCTTTACGAGGAGTATGTCCAGCGCGAGGGCGAGTTGATTCAGGGCGTCGTGCGCAGTATCGATCGCAAGAATGATGCGCTCATCATTTCCCTGGACGGCGGTCAGGCCGAAGGCATCATGCACCGGGCCGACCAGATTCCGGGCGAACGCTACCGGCCCGGCAACAGCGTGCTGGCTTATGTGGTGGAGGTGGTTCGTAGCGGTCGCGGGCCCAACATCCATCTCAGCCGCACCCATCGCAACATGCTCCGTCGCCTGCTGGAAAAAGAAGTCCCTGAGATCAAACAGGGAACAGTGGAGATCAAGGCCATCGCCCGCGAGGCGGGCAGCCGCTCCAAAGTGGCCGTTGCCGCCACCCAACGCGGGGTCGATCCTGTAGGCTCTTGTGTGGGCATGCGCGGGGTCCGCATCCAGAACATTGTCAAAGAACTGCATGGAGAGAAGATCGATGTTGTGGAATGGCACCCTGATCCCGAGAAATTCGTCGCCAACGCCCTCAGCCCGGCCAAAGTCACTGACGTTATCCTCTTTCCTCAAATGGATAAAACCGCACTGGTCATCGTGCCTCAGAAGCAACTTTCTTTGGCCATCGGCAAGGAAGGGCAAAACGCCCGTCTTGTGGCCAAGCTCACCGGCTGGCGCATCGACATTAAGAGCGAGGAGGAAGCTCTGGCCGAGGGGCTGACGCCTGAAGAGCGCGACCGCCTGCGCCGCGAGCAGAAAGAACGGGCTCGCGAGGCCGATCTGCTGGCCGCAGCCCGGCGCTTGCTGGAAGAAGAAGCTCTGGCCGCGGAAGCCGTCATCGAACCGGGTGAGGAGCTGGACGTGCCCCTCTTTGACCTGGAAGAGGTCACGGCTGAAGCGCCAGCCGCAAAGCTGGGCGAACCTGAATTGCCCGAGGCGGAAGTCGCCGTCGATGAGGAAGAAGAAGACATCAAGGCCCTGGCCGCCAGGCTCTCCACCAGCATGGCGGGCGGAGAAGCCGAGGACTCCGGGTTCGACGAAGAGCTTTACGCCCGCTTCTTCGAGTCCGAAGAAGGCGAGGATGCTGAAGCGCCGTCGGAAGTCGGCGGCAAAAAGAAAAGGAAAAAAGGCAAACGCAAGGATCGCAAGCTGGTCTTTGACGAGGAATTGGGCCGTCTTGTGCAGGTCAAAAAACGTAAGCGTGGCGGCTCCGATCTCGACTTCGACGACTTCGGCTATGATTTGGACGATTTCTAATGCGGTCCTCAATGCATCATGACCAGGAAAGGACGTCGTAAACATATCCCTCAACGCACCTGCGTTGTCTGCCGTCGCACTTTCCCAAAACGGGAAGTGAATCGCATCGTGCGCAGTCCTGAAGGAGACGTGCACTACGACCCCACGGGCAAAGCGCCGGGGCGCGGCGCTTACCTGTGCAATGATCTTGCTTGTTGGGAGAAGGCCGTAACTGGCCATTTCCTGGATCGCGCGCTCAAGATCAAATTGACTCCGGCCCACCGTACGGCGCTGCAAGAAGAATTCGAACGTCGGAAAGCGCTGTTCGCTCAGACAACCGATAATGGCTGACTGACCATGAACCGGTGCTCCAGCATTCCGGCGTCGCCTGAGGCCGGAGATAACCACAATCAACAACATACAGCCACAGGTGAGGGAGGCGCGGCCATGCGTTGAGCATGCCTCGGATCTCTGACGCGATGAATCCTCCCTGCCTTGCTGGCTGTTTTCCCAAAAGGAATCGGGCTTCATGGCCCGTTGCCAGTATCAAAAAGGACAGGGAGGATTTTGTTATGAAAAAACACCTCAACCAGACTCGAAAACACCAGGATCCGGCGTCCTCTTCCAGGCGACTGGAGGCGGCCCGGCGTCGCGGAGGCGGGCGGCGCAAGCCCGTCACTGGCGGCGCCAGTGGCAGCGGCCGCCGCAAGACCAGCCGTCGCCGCGGCCGCCATGCCCGTCCCACGCCAACGGCCGCGGTCGCTACGCCCGAAGCTCCCACTCAGCCCTCTCAACCTGAAACGCCCGAATCTTCAGTCATCGAGGTCCCCGAGGTCATCTCTGTGCGCGATCTCGCCCGAAAATTGGACACGACCCCCATCGAGATCATCAAAATCTTGATGAGCTACGGCACGATGGCCACCATCAACGAGATCATTGACTTTGACACCGCCACCATCGTCGCCGAGGAGCTGGGCAAGGAGATTCAGCGTGAGACCATCGTGGAGGAGGAGTTGGAGGAAAGCGAGACTGGCCCCAAGACTCTGCGCGAACGTCTGCTGGAGATGGAAGACCCCAGCAAGCTGAAGCCTCGCCCGCCCGTGGTCACCGTGCTCGGGCATGTGGATCACGGCAAGACCACCCTGCTTGACGCTATTCGCAACACCCAGGTGGCCGAACGGGAAGCTGGCGGCATTACCCAGCATATCGCCGCTTATCAGATCGAATTGGATGGGCGCAAGATCACTTTTCTCGACACGCCCGGTCACGCCGCCTTTACGGCCATGCGCGCCCGCGGCGCCCAGGTCACCGATATCGTTATCTTGGTGGTGGCCGCCGACGATGGCGTGATGCCTCAGACTGAGGAGGCCATTGACCACGCCCGCGCTGCTCATGTGCCTATCATCGTCGCCCTGAACAAGATCGATAAACCCAACGCCAACCCCGAACGGGTCATGCAACAGCTGTCTGATCGCGGCCTGCAGCCCGAGGAATGGGGCGGGGACACCATCGTCGTGCCCATCTCAGCCAAGCAGCGCATTAACATCGACGGGTTGCTGGAAAATGTGCTATTGGTGGCCGATGTGATGGACCTGAAAGCCAATCCCGAGGGACCCGCTATCGGCACCGTGATCGAGGCTCTTCAAGATCGGCGTTTGGGCAATACGGCCACCGTGCTCGTGCAAAAGGGCACGCTCAAGAAGGGCGATCCCATTGTTGTTGGTCAGGAATGGGGTCGCATCCGGGCCATGTTCGATGATCGCGGCAAGCAAATCGACGAGGCCAAGCCCTCCATGCCCGTGCTCATCACCGGTCTCCAGGGCCTGCCTCAGGCAGGGGACATATTCCAAGTCGTGGAAAGTGACCGCCTGGCTCGTCAGATCTCGGCCGAGCGGAAAGAAAAAGCCCGGGCCGAGGAGCAGCAGCAAACCAAAGCCCTCACCTTGGAAGATTTTTACGCCCAGATGCAGAGCGGCGCCGTCAAGGACCTCAACCTCATCGTGAAAGTGGATGTACAGGGATCTCTGGAGCCTATCGTCAAGTCTCTGGAAGATCTCAGCAGCGAGGATGTCGGCATTCGCATCTTGCGTAAGGCCGTAGGCAACATTACCGAATCGGACGTCATGCTGGCCGCGGCCAGCCGGGCGTTGATCATCGGCTTCAACGTGAAGGTGGATCCAGTGGCCAAACGCCAGGCTGACCAGCAGGGCGTGGACATCCGCCTCTACAACGTCATCTACCACATCGTTGAAGACATTTCCAAGGCCTTACAAGGCATGCTCGAGCCCATTTACGAGGAGCGCGAGCTGGGCCGGGCCGAAGTCCGGGCCGTGTTCCGTGTGCGCGGTCGGGGCAAGGTGATGGGATGCCTGGTCACTGATGGCGTGATTCGGCGCAACGCTGACGCTATCATCTTGCGCAATGGTGAGGAGATTCATCGCGGCGTCATTGTCAGCCTCAAGCGCTACCAGGAAGATGTTCCAGAGGTGCGCGCGGGCTATGAGTGCGGCGTCGCCGTCGAAAACTTCACCGATCCCAAAGAAGGCGATATCATCGTCGCCACCGAGCAAGTTCGAGTGCGCTAGAACCACTTTGCATCCAAAGCGCATCACCCAATCTCAGCGGCATATCCATCCTCTTGGTTTACTAAAATGGTCCGCAATTACCGAAAACAACGGCTGGATGAGCTCTTCTGGGAAGAGATCAACAGCATTATCATGTATGAACTCAGTGATCCACGCGTCGATGATATCGGCGTTACCCAGGTGGATGTCGCCCCGGATCTGACCACGGCCCGGGTTTTCGTGACGCCCCTTTATGAAGATGTGGATACGCAGGAGGTGCTGGAAGGATTGAAGGCCGCCCAAGGCTTCATCCGCACCCAGCTGGCCCAGCGCATCAAAGTGCGTCGCATGCCCGAACTCATCTTTAAGATCGATCGCAGCTATTTAGAGGCGAGACGGGTTGACGAAATCCTGGATTCACTGCCCGCCATCAACGACCCCGCCAAAGAAGAAGAGACCCCAAGTGACTGACTCCAATCCGCACCTTTGCCCCCCTCCCTCCGAATTGCTGGATGCGCTGACCAGCGCCCGCAAACCCCTGCTCATCGCTCACATCTCGCCAGATGGTGACGCAATTGGCAGCCTCACCGCCCTGGGCTATTTGCTCTATCGCATGGGCAAGGACCCTATTCTCGCTTGTCAGGACAAAGCGCCCGCCACATTCAATTTCCTCCCCTTCTACGATCGGATCGTTCAGCGGGTGGATGAGCGCCCCGACCTGGTTATCTCTCTGGATAGCAGCGATCCCACCCGTATGGGCAGCATCTACGAGGAAGAGCGGTTTGGCGATCTGCCTCTCATCGTCATCGATCATCACGTCACCAACGTTTACTTTGGCGATATCAACTGGGTGGCGCCTGATTGTTGCGCCACCGACCAAATGATCTACTATTTGACCAAAGCTCTGAACGAGCCGTTGGACGAACCCCTGTCCACGGCGTTGCTCACGGGCATCGTTACAGACACTCGCGGCTTCCGCACCTACAACGTCACCCCTGCGGTGATGCACGTGACTGGCGAACTCATCGACGCCGGCGCTCCCCTGGCCATGATCACAGAACGGACGCTGGACACCCGTTCTCTGGCCCTCATCACCCTGTGGGGACGGGCGCTCGACACGGTGGAGTTCTCCGAAGGAGTTATCAGTGCGGAGAACACCCTGGCCATGCGCAAAGACCTGGGCGGGATTATCCGGGCCGAAGGGCTCGTCTCTTTCATTCTCTCCGCTCAGGAGGCGAAGATTGCGGCCGTTTTCACCGAAATGCCCGATGGCAAGGTGGAATGCAGCTTCCGCGCCCGCCGCGGCTACGATGTCTCGCAGATCGCCCTGGAATTGGGCGGCGGCGGTCATCCTCCCGCCGCAGGATGCACTGTCGAGGGCGAGATTCACCATGTCCGTCGTCAGGTGGTGGCCATGCTGAAGGAAGAAGTCCAACGCAAACGATAGCAACGACTGGCGACCATACATGTCTGCTTCGTAAATAGACGTTAGCCTCGTCTGCGGAGACCTTCTCAGCGCCAGCGT
>CAZDCN010000134.1:0-6002 GCA_964503945.1 uncultured Caldilineales bacterium | reverse complement strand
CCCGCCCGAAAGCCGGGTTCACCCGGCGTCGCGTCGTAGCCCGGAGCTTCAGCTCCGGGTGGACACGCGCAAACCCTGAAAAGTTGCACATTGCGTACAAATCATTCCAAGAGGTCTTATGAACGTGATCATCATCGGCGGCGGCATCGCCGGATTAACTACCGCCATCGCTCTCAAACAACGCGGCATTCGGGCCCGGGTGTTCGAGGCGGCGCGCGGGTTCGGGCCTGCGGGCAAGGGCATCTGGATGTCCCCCAACGCCATGCAGGTGCTCCAACGCCTGGGCCTGGCCCGGCAGGTGGCGGATGCGGGCGTCGCCCTGGAGCGGGTGGAGATCATTGACCAAAAGGACGGCCTTCTGCAAACGCTGGACCTCCGCCCCATCCGAGATCGCTTCGGGCACACCACCATCTCCATCCATCGGGCGGCGCTGCATCGCATTTTGCAGAGCCAGCTTTCCAGGAAAACCTTGCGTCTGGGCAAGCCATGCCGGGGCGTCACGGTTTACGATGATGCGGTCGTGGCCCGTTTTCAGGATGGGAGCGAGGCCGCGGGCGATCTATTGATCGGCGCGGATGGTCTCCGATCCTTTGTCCGCAGCGCGGTGGAACCCGGCAGCCGGCTTCGTTATAGCGGCCAAAGCTGTTATCTGGGCGTCGCATCGCTGGCGTTGCCCGAGGAGAGCCTGCACGTCGCGCGGGAGATCTGGGGCGGCGCGGCCCGTTTCGGCTACTCCGCCATCGGGCCCGATCAGGTCTATTGGTACGCGCCCTTCAACGCGCCGGCCCGCGGCGAGACGCCCGTCGATAAGCTCCTGGACGAGCTCCTGGCCCGCTACGCCGACTTCCCCGACCCGGCGCTGGAGCTCATCCGCCACACCCCGCCCGAAAACATCATCCGCACGGATTTGTTCGACCTGGCGCCGCTGACGCGCTGGTGGCGGGATCGCGTCGTGCTGGTGGGAGACGCCGCCCACGCCATGACGCCCAATCTGGGCCAGGGCGCGGCCCAGGCCATGGAGGACGCGTGGGTGTTGGCTCAGGAGCTGGCCCGGGGGGAGGAGCTGAATCGGGCGCTGGCCGCCTATCAGCAGCGTCGGCAGGCGCGGGTGAATCGGGTGGTGAAACAGTCCAGGGGATTGGGCAAGCTCGCACACCAGCGATATGCCCTCATTCGGAAGGCGCGCAACGCGCTCATGCGGTCTTCATGGCAGCAGGGCCAGGTGGCGCAGGACCTGCTGTGGCTGTACGGGGGTTGGATGCCTGAGGACCCCCGGAGCTGAAGCTTTTGGCGGGCGCGTGGTCACAGCCCCGTTCAGGGGGCGCACTTTCTAGCCTGCAGGTTCACCTGCACGCATCCTGCCCAGAAAAAACCCTCTTAGGGTAAGTTGCAACATTGGGTTTCCCTCGGTCAACTTACCTGGATTTCTTCGGTTCCATCCATGCCCACCATCGCCAAACTTCGACGCCTCTATCACGACTACCCCAACCAATTCTGGCTGCTGCTGGGGGCCAGTTTCATCGACGGGCTGGGCGGCGCGCTGCTCTTCCCCTTCTTCACCCTCTACCTCACCGCCCGCTTCGACATCGGCATGACCACGGTGGGGCTCATCTTCGGCGTGTTCTCGGTGTCGGCTATCACGGGCAGTTTCATCGGCGGCGCGCTCTCCGACCGGCTGGGGCGCAAGCGCATGATCATCTTCGGGCTGGTGGCCAGTGCGGTCATTACCCTGCTCATGGGCTTTGCCGCGGACATCCGACTCTTTTTCGTGGCCGCGGTGTTCGTGGGGCTGCTGGCCAATGTGGGGGACCCGGCGCGGCAGGCCATGATCGCGGACCTGCTGCCGCCCAGGCAGCGGGCCGAGGGCTACGGCCTCATGCGGGTGGTCATGAACCTGGCGGTGACCATCGGCCCGGCCATCGGCGGCTTCATGGCTGCCCGATCTTACCTGGCTCTGTTCATCACCGACGCGGTGGCCAGCACTATCACCGCCATCCTCGTGGCCCTGTTCATCCATGAGACCCTGCCCCAACGCCAGGAGGGGGAGCAGCCCGAAAGCGTGGGAGCCACCTTCCGCGGCTACCTGGACGCGTTCAAGGACCGGGTGTTCATGGTGTTTTTGGTGGCCGCGGTGTTGGTGAACATGGTCTACATGCAGATGAACACAACCCTCTCGGTCTATCTGCGGGATGTCCACGGCGCGCCCATCCAGTATTACGGCTGGTTGATCAGCATGAACGCGTTGCTGGTGGTGCTGTTCCAGTTCGCGGTGGCCCGCCAGGTGAAGCGCTATCCGCCGCTGTATGCGTTGGCCGCGGGCGCGTTTTTGTATGCCATCGGGTTTGGCATGTATGGCGTGGCGGGGAGCTACGCGCTGTTTGTGGCGGCCATGCTCATCATCACCATCGGGGAGATGATCATCGCGCCCATCGCCCAGGCGGTGGTGGCGCTGCTCGCGCCCGAAGCCATGCGCGGGCGCTACATGGCCGTTTTTGGCTTCAGTTGGGCCATTCCCGCCGCGTTCGGGCCGCTGCTGGCCGGGATGATCATGGATTATCTGGATCCCGATTGGGTGTGGTATGCCGCCTTTGTCACCGCGGGGCTGGCCGGGCTGATTTACCTGTGGCTCTCGGGCAAGACCCGCAAGCTGGACGCGGACCAGGTGCATGTTTGAGGGCGGGATTGCCGGGAAAGGAGGGGGTTATGATAAACTTGGAGGGGAAAAAGGCGATGACGACGAACAAGTCGGCGATGCCAATCGGAGTTTTGCAAACACTTTCCCAAACAACAAAGGAGTTGGAAACGATGACTAATCAGATGATTCTCGACCTGCTGGGCGATGAGGCGGAAAGCCTGCTGACCCACACGTGCACGGGCATTCCCAAAGAAATGATCCACGTTCCCGGGCCCGATTACGTGGACCGGATCATGGCCCCCATGGACCGTCCGCCCGCGGTGCTGCGCAACATGCAAACCATCCTCAACCACGGCCGGCTGGCGGGCACGGGCTACGTCTCCATCCTGCCCGTGGATCAGGGCGTGGAGCATTCGGGCGCGGCTTCTTTCGCCCCCAATCCCATCTATTTCGACCCCGAAAACATCGTGGAACTGGCCATCGAGGGCGGGTGCAACGCGGTGGCCTCGACGTTGGGCGTGCTGGGCGCGGTGGCCCGCAAATACGCGCACAAGATCCCCTTCCTGGTCAAGCTCAACCACAACGAGCTGCTGACTTACCCCGCGAAATATGACCAGACCATGTTCGCCCAGGTGGAGCAGGCCTTCGACATGGGCGCCATCGCGGTGGGCGCCACCATCTACTTCGGGTCGGAAGCGTCCCGCCGCCAGATCATGGAGGTGAGCGAGGCCTTCGCCCGGGCCCACGAACTGGGCATGGTCACCGTGCTGTGGGCCTATCTGCGCAACAGCGCCTTCAAGAAGGATGGCGTGGATTATCACACCTCGGCCGACCTCACCGGCCAGGCCAATCATCTGGCCGCCACCATCGAGGCCGACATCATCAAGCAGAAGCAGGCCACCAACAACGGCGGCTACACGGCCATCGGCTTTGGCCGCACCCATCCTCTGGTCTACAGCAAGCTCACCAGCGACCATCCCATCGACCTGGTGCGCTGGCAGGTGGCCAACTGCTACATGGGCCGCATCGGGCTCATCAACTCGGGCGGCGCGTCGGGCGAGAACGACCTGGCCCAGGCCGTGCGCACCGCGGTCATCAACAAGCGCGCCGGCGGCATGGGCCTCATCTCCGGGCGCAAGGCCTTCCAGAAGCCCATGGAAGAGGGCGTGAAGCTGCTGCACGCCATCCAGGACGTCTACCTGGACGAGAGCATCACCATCGCCTGATTGCTTCGGCGGATGACAGATGGAGCGCGGTCTTCGGGCCGCGCTTTTTTCATGTTTGGGAAAAGTTTGGGAAAAGGGGGATTGACAGGTTGGGAAATGCAGGCTTAGAATAGTTTTAGAACAGAATTTCTATTTATTGTTCACAACTCCCCATCCTCCCCATGCGCGAAACGTCCTGGAATCGTCAGACCCATGAAGAGGTTCCATCTCGACCGACAGGCCGACATCATCGAATCGGTGCTGGCCGCCCACAAAATCGAGGGGCGAGTCTGGGGCGGCGCGGTCACGCCCCGTTTCATCCGTTTTGATGTGACCACCAGCCTGGGCACTCGCGTGCAAAAGGTGCTGGCCTTGCGGGAGGAAGTGGCCATGCGCCTGGGCGTGCCCGACATTCGCATCTACCGCAAAGGCGACGCCATCCGAGTGGAGGTCCCTCGGCCCGATGCCGCGGTCGTCCGCTTTGAAGCCCTTTTCAAGCGCATCAAGCGCCTTCCCCCTCTCACGGCTATCCTGGGCGTGGATGAGGAGGGCTCTCCTCTGCTCCTGAAAATGTCCAGCCCCGACATCGCCCACGCCCTGGTGGCGGGAACCACGGGCTCGGGCAAAACCATGCTCCTGAAAACCATGGTCCTCAGCCTGGCGTTGACCAATCCCCTCCATCGCCTGATGATGGTGCTCATTGACCCCAAGGCCCGCGGGTTCTCTGCGTTGGCCTCCTTGCCCCATCTCCTCCGGCCCGTGGAGACCGACCCGGCCCAGGCCGTGAAAGTGTTGGAGGGCCTGGTTGTGGAGATGGAGCGCCGGGATCGGCTGCGCTTCAACGTCCCCGCCATTCTCGTCGTCATCGATGAGCTGGCCGATCTGCGCATGGCGGCGGGCAGGCAAGTGGAGCGCGCCCTCACCCGGCTCACCCAGCGGGGCCGTGAGGCGGGAATCCATGTGATTGTCGCCACACAGCGCCCTCAGGCGGACATCATCGGCGGCATGGTCAAGGCCAATCTGCCGGTGCGGCTGGTGGGGGCCGTCACCTCGCCCGAGGATGCGAAAGTGGCCACGGGCGTGGCCGGCAGCGGCGCCAACCGCCTGCGGGGCCGGGGCGATTTCCTGCTGGTGGCCCGGCAGGCGATGGTCCGGTTCCAAGCCCCCTACATCACCGACGACCAGATTCGCACCCTGATTCGCCAGCATTTATCCCTTCCCAAGGAGCCTGTCTCATGAAAAAAGTCTTTGCCGTCGGGCTGATCGTCATCACGGGCGTGCTCGCGGCCGTGGTCAGCTTGCGTCTTAGCACCGACGCCCTCTCCATCCTGGTGGGCGCGCTCCTGGGCATGGCGGCCATCCTGCCCACCATCGTGCTCGTGGGCTACCTGCTCAAGAAAAATCAAGACGCACTGGCCGCCAATCAAGCCCCCAGCCAGGTGCAGCCTCCCGTTGTGGTGGTCAGCGGGGGGATGATGCCTCCGCACTATTTCCAGCCGCAGGCTCAACCCAGCCAGCAACCCAACCAGCCCATGCTGCCTCCGCCCACGCAATCTGCGCCCCGCCAATTCCGCCTCATGGGCTATGAGGATGTGGATCGGGTGGAGATCAGCGATGAGGAGTGGGTGATGCGAGGTTAAAACGTTCCACAATCCTTCCTTTCCCTCCCCGCTGAGGACCTCATGACTTCCATGCCTTACGAACCCATCATCGTCCAAACCAACCGTTTCGGCGCTCCCGGCCGCTTTCTTTGGCAAGGGCGCGCCTACACCATCGACGCCATCGACCGTATCTGGCGGCGGCCTCACGGCGCCGAAAGAGGCCGTCGCGTGTACAAGGTGCGCAGCCGGGGCAAGACCTTCCTCCTGCAATTCGACCAGCGGCTGCAACGCTGGACCATCTTACGAGCCCCCTGGCGCACCCGTCTCGGGCTGGCCGTGGAACGCCTGGCCGCCCGGATTTCAACCTGAGGGGGACGGGCCGGGACCGCTTTTCTGCCACTTCCTTGCTCTGGTCATGATGGGGTGCGGTCCCGGCCTTTTTTGCATTGCACATTGAATTCCTGAGAGGGGACACAAACGGGGAAAACACCCATGAAACGTCATGGGCAACTTTTCAGGGTTTGCGCGTGATCACCCGGAGCTGAAGCTCCGGGCTACGAC
>CAZDCN010000133.1:0-6025 GCA_964503945.1 uncultured Caldilineales bacterium | reverse complement strand
CGAAGCATCCGCGTCATCCGCGTTCCCATTTTCATCCGTATCGGCGGGCCGCGGCTCGTGAAGCCTATTCTGAATCCAAAAGGACATGGATGAGCCCGGCATCGGCACGCCGGTTTCGTGAAGTGCGGGTTTATTCTTCCACCTTTTCTTGCAGCGCGGCCAGGGAGTATTCCAGTTGGGCCAGCGCGTCGCGCAGGTTCTCGGTGGGTTGGGCGGGCGAGAGCTGAGGCAGCCGCTGCTTTCGCCGAAAACGAAGCCGTCGCTCTCCCTTCTCCAGGGTCTTCCTCACCACTTCCAGATCATAATTCGCCTCGCGCATGGCTTCCAGCTCCTCGGCCACCAGGCGGCGGGTGATGGGAATGCCATGGCGGGCCAGGATGGCTTTTAGCTCTCGATACTGATTTTCCAGGTCCAGGGTGACCGATTGATATCCATGCTGGGCGATGGTGACCCGGGCGGAGTAGCGCATGATGTTGTAGAACGCCATGGCGAAATCATCCCGCCTGGGTTCGATGAGGATGATATCGATATCGGGATAGCGGCGACGCAGTTGCTTGATGTGATAGGCCAGGCCGCTGCGCAGGGAGATGCGCATGAATTGGGAAAGCACGGCCTGCGCGCCCTTCTCGCTGATGAAACGTCCATCTTCGCCCAGCAGGGGAATGGCTCGTTTTTGGCTGTTGTCGATGGGCACCAGGGGGTTGATGCAGACGATGAGCCGGGCTCCCGCCTCGATGGCGATATCCAGGCTAGCGTTGCCCCGCACCGCGCCATCGACGAACTCCTGATCGCCGATGCGCACGGGCCGGTAAAGCAAAGGCACCGCGCTGGATGCGGCCACCGCCTTGCTGATGGGCACATGCCGCCATCCGGGCGCGCCAAACACCACCCGTTTGCCTGTGTCCAGGTCCGTGGCGATCACATACAGCTCCCGTTGCACATCCCGAAAATCATCGCTCAACCCATATTCCTCCCACACCCCGCGCATGAATTGCTCCAACGTTCGATTGTCGTACAGGCCTGAGGGTAACGCTTCGGTCAGGGACCAGAGGATGTCCGCCACATTCATGTCGTTGCGGTGGCGCAGGTAGTGGCTGATGGCGTTCTTGACGGTGATGGGGAAACGCAGGCCCTTTTGCAGGAATTCCTGCGTGTTGAGCGAAAACAGGTGGCTGGGCAAGATGCGGGATGATTTCGAGGAGGTTCCATCCAGCACCCGCATCATCTCCGCGGGGGTAATGCCTCGGGCCAGCATGCTGCCCACCAGCGCGCCGGCGCTGGTGCCCACAACAATGTCGAAATCATTGACGCTGCGGTCCACGAGCATGGCGTCGATGGCCCGCAAAGCTCCCACCTCATACACTGCGCCCGTCAGTCCGCCCCCGGCCAGCACAATGGCGGTTTTCGATGATTCGACGCGCTCCAACCTCTCAATGAATTCAGGTTGATAACCGGTAATGATGGACATGATCGGGATTAAGCGGCATTCAAGGGGGGGAGTTCGTCGGAATCGCGTTCCGAATTGGAGATCGGTTCGCGGTTTTCAGTCTCGCCTTCATCGGCCTCCTGGGCCTGCTGAGTTTCGGCCGCCGCCAGGAGCCTGTCTACACTGGCCATCAGTTTCTCGACCTGGCTCTCCAGCGCTTTGATGTCTTCATGCGTGGGGACATTCAGTTTGTTCAGGGCGGAATCGAGCTTGATTTCGGGCAGCAGGCCCTTGGCCGTGGCCGCGGCCCCGCCGTAAAGCTCCTTGCGCAGGCGCTCAGCCTCTTCCTGCGCCAGCTCGCCCTTGGAGACCAATGCGTCGATGCGATGATCGATTTCTTCCTCCAGTAAATGGAGGACGTTGATGGAGGAGGCGACCGATTTTTTCAGATAATCGATAGGAGCGCTTCCGGTGCGAATAAGTGCCGTGAGGATGGACTTAGGTAGAAAGCCCGAGCGTTTCTTTTCCCGTTCGAAGATGATTTGCGAAAGGGTGATGCTGGTGAGGTCCTCCCCCGATTCGTGATCGATGACCTGAATATCTTCCCCATCCTGGATCATCAGTGCAATGTCATCCAGTGTGACATAACGCTTGCTGGAGAGGTCGTAGAGTTTGCGGTTAGGATAGCGTTTGATGGTTCGCATGAGGCCCGGTCCTTTCCAATGGTTTGGAATTAGCAACCTCATTATAGGCAGTCATGCCGCGTTGTGTCAACTCCCTCCCAATGTGCTAACCACCCCAACGGCGCAACTGAATGTTCAGGGAGGTTGAAAGAGAACTTTCCGGTTTAGTCGTTAAGGGTGTTCACCGGGATCAGTGGAAACTGCAACCAGCCATCGACAGCGTTTTCTGGCTGCAGGGGCGGTTGGTTGTGGGGCGTCACGCGAAGGGCGGTTCCCGTTGCAGCCTGCTGGCCCGGCCAGGGTAGGCGCTGCCATGTGATGAATTCGCCATCGCGCTCCCATTCGGGCGGACGCATGCCCATCTCGTCCGCGATCTGGACGATCTGGGAGCCGTCGGGGCCCAGCAGGGCGCTCTGGATTTGGTAGGGCGCGATTTCGGCGATGATGGGGCCGCGGGTGCGCCATATTTGGAGAATGGCGCCTTCGCTTTCCCCTTCCTGTGGGGGCAGAACGTACTGCCCGATTAATCCAAGCTGATCATTCAACCAGATGACCGGTTCATCCTGGACATAAAAATCGGTCGTGGCCCGGAATGCAGCGCCGTTGCCAATGGGCGTGAGCGCGATGCCCAGGAGTTCTTGGATAAAGGCGGGCGGCAGGGCGGAGTTGCCTACGAGGATGGTGGGATGGCTGCCGGGGCGGGGCAGGGGCCAGGCCCGACGAGCGTCGAACCAGTGGAGTTGCGGGTCGATGCGGGTGAAGTATTCGGTGGTGGGGATTTGTTCGTAGAGGACGTAGAAGCTGGGGTGCTTGTAGATGTCGGCGGAGATGTAGAGCGGACCGTCCGGGGGATGTTCCTCCAGCCAGCGCCAGGCCGTGGTCATATCGACCTCGAACGCGTCCGCGGTCTCAGGCGCGGGCCCCCAGATCTGGAAATAATCTCGATAGGTGAAAAAACCTGCAAGCATGAGGGCCAGTGCGGTCAGTCCCCAAAACAACCCATGTCGCATTCGGGACGAGAGGAAGGTCGCCCGCGTGCTGAGCCCGTCCACGAAGGCCTCCAGCCCGATGGCGGGAAAGAAGAAAACGCCCGGGATGACGCCCAACACCCGAGGCAGGGTGGGAGCCCGGTCTACGGCCAGAAAGGAGGGGCTGGCCATGATGAGGAGCCACAGAAGGAGAAAACTGAATCGGGCGTCCCGCCAGCGCCAGAGGCTAACGCCGACGCCCAGCAGAGCCAGGAGTGCGGTCAGGGGCATGAAGACGGCGCGGCCGGGAAGATTGTAGAAACGGGCCATGTCGCCATGTCCGGGCCAGATGAATTGCAGCAGGTTCAGGGCCGCGGCTTTGCTGATGACTTTCAGGGTGGCCAGGCTGAAGCCATCTTGAAACGCGGAGACTTCGCCCGCTCGCTGGGTGAAGCTGCCGGGATGGGTGAGGAAGTATGCGCCCAAGGGAGCGAAGATGATGGCCGATACGCTGAACATGATGACCGCGCCGATGATGAAGGCGCGGACGCGGGCCACGGGCGGCTGCAGCCGGACCCGCAGCCAGGTAAGACCCAGCCATCCCGCCAGAAAGAGGCCCACGAACAGGGGGATGAAGCGGCTGGCTGTGTAGAAATGCGCGCCGACGCCCATGAAGCCTCCGGCCAGCGCCCACCACACCCCTTGTCTCCACGTCAGCCCCCAACCTCTCTTTGCATGCAGGTTTCCGGCTTTCGATTTCTGGCCTCCGACCTCCGTCATGTTGATGGCCCGCCATATGGCAGCCATGGTCAACGCGGCCATGGTGGTGGTGAAGACCCCGCGAATCCCGAATCGGGAGAAATGGATGTGCCAGTAGGAGAGCGCGGTGAACAGACCCGCGGCCAGGGTGATGAGCCACGCCTTGCGAAATGCCCGGTCATCCGCGTCTTGGGGGAGCCGGGCGATGAAGAGCTCGTAGCCCAGCCAGTACGCGCCCAAGGCGGTGATGACGCCGGCGATGGCCGAGGGCAAGCGCATGGCGTAGGGCGTGATGTCCATCAGCCGGAACACGCCCGCCAGAATCCACATGTGCAGGCCCTCGCGCCCGTAATTCCCCGGGAAGAACACCTGACCCCGGCCTGCGAGCACATCCAGCGCGTCCAGTGCGTCCGCGGCTTCGTCGCCGAACAGGCCGGGCGGGATGCTATGAAGCTGCCACAGGCGGAAAAACGCGGCTGTGATGAGAACGAGAACGAAGCCGGTCCAGAGTAACCGGCGTCGTGTGCGGATGGTCTCCATGGCCGAACATTGTATGCCATCCCGCCCGCGGGGCCAAAAATGTGACAGGCGCCCGTTCTTTATGGCAAAATGCGTCCGTTAACCTCTCCTTCCCCCGTTCTTCTGTGCCCTCGCACCATGGCCGATCCCCGCATCTCCATCGTCATTCCCCTCTACAATGAAGAAGACGCCATCGACGAGCTCTACCGGCAGCTCACCGAAGCGCTGGAAGGCTATGGCGCGCCCTACGAGGACATCGTGGCGGATGACGGCAGCACGGACGGCAGCTTCGAGAAGCTGAAGGCCATTCACGAGCGGGATCCGCGCTGGCGCATCATCCGCTTTCGGCGCAATTTCGGGCAGACCGCGGGGTTCGCGGCGGGATTCGATCGGGCGCGAGGTGACGTGGTCATCACCATGGATGCAGATTTGCAGAACGATCCTGCGGACATCCCCAAACTGATGGCCAAAATCGAAGAAGGATACGATATCGTCAGCGGCTGGCGGGTGGACCGTCATGACCCGTTTCTCTCCCGCAAGTTGCCGTCGATGTTGGCCAATTGGCTTATCTCTCGCTCCACCAGCGTGCATTTGCACGACTATGGGTGCTCGCTCAAGGCGTATCGCGCGGATGTGGTGAAGCACATCCATCTCTATGGCGAGCTGCATCGTTTCATCCCGGCAGTGGCCAGCGGCTACGGCGTGCGGGTGACGGAGATCCCGGTGAATCACCGTCCCCGGCAGCATGGCTCCTCGAAATATGGCATTGCCCGCACCTTTCGCGTGATCCTCGACTTGATCACGGTCTATTTTCTATTAGGGTACAGCACTCGGCCTATTCAGATTTTCGGCGGCGTGGGGTTGGTTTCCTTCGGCCTGGGGGTGCTCATCGGCCTCTACCTCACTTTCGTCAAGTTCGCCTTGGGCCAGGATATCGGCACGCGGCCTCTGTTGCTGCTGGGGGTGCTGCTCATTCTGTTGGGCGTGCAGATGATCGGCATGGGTTTGCTGGGCGAGCTCATCATTCGCACCTATTATGAAAGCACAGACAAGCCCATCTACTATGTGCGGGAGGAGTTGGCGTGAAAGTGTGGCGCGTCGTCATAACTCAGGTTGTCTTCGCTGACCATAACCTGACAGGTTCCATTCAGCCCGGTTGACTTGCCGAACAAGCTGCATTCAAGCCAAACTGGCCCATCATCCGGCCTTGCAGGCTGGGAACCTGTCAGGTTTGAGCGCAAAGAGACTCGGTGCAAACCTTTGATCACTCTCATGTGTCGTCTTTGCGGCTACTGAGTCTCATGCAACGCTTTTCTCATTCCCCACGTCATGGTCCAATCCACCAGCCAGGGGAAGAGGCGGTCCAAGAGCCAGATGCTTTTGCCCGCCCAACTGAGCACGGCAATGCGGGGACGTCGCCGCGCGGCATGCAGGATAGCCCGCGCGACCTCCTCCGCGGTCTGCGTCCCTGGAGCCCGACGCTTTTGGCCGGGCCGGTTGTGCAGGCTGCCCTCGCGAAGGATTCCCTTCTGCGCCAATTGCACGCCGCTGGTGAAGTAAGGGCACACGGTGACTACATCCACCCCATAAGGCTGCAGCTCCACCCGCAACGCCCGGGCCCAGGCATTCATCGCCGCTTTCGATGCACTGTAGACCGAGCCGGTGGGCGC
>CAZDCN010000132.1:0-6037 GCA_964503945.1 uncultured Caldilineales bacterium | reverse complement strand
CGGACTCACCGAACTCCTCGTCACCTTCATCGCCGAGGATTGGGATGAATACGAGTCCATCCGCCAGAGCGTAGAGTGACGCCATCATGAGCTCAAAACATTTGTCTGTTGGCCGCATTGCCGGCATTCCCATCAGCCTTGATTACTCCTGGTTCCTCATCTTCTTTCTGCTGACCTGGAGCCTGGGCGCGAGTTATTTTCCCAGCCAGTTTCCAGGTTGGGCGTCGTGGGAGTATTGGACCATTGGAGCTCTCGCCACCGTCCTTTTGTTCGTCAGCGTCTTGCTGCATGAGCTGGGCCATGCCACTGCCGCCCGACATTACCATATTCCCGTGCGAGAGATTACCCTCTTCATTTTCGGCGGCGTGGCCCAGATTCAGGAGGAGCCCAAAAGCGCCTGGTCGGAATTTTGGATCGCGCTTGCCGGGCCCGTTGTCAGCCTGGCGCTGGGATTGCTCTTCAATGCTCTGGCCCTGGCTGCCAGCTCCATTTCTCAGGTCTACGCCATTTTCAGCTATCTGGGCTACGTCAACCTCGCCCTGTTCGCTTTTAATCTCATCCCAGGCTTTCCCCTAGATGGCGGACGCGTGTTGCGGGCCATCCTGTGGGGAGCCAGCAAGGACACCGCCCGGGCGACTATCATCGCCGCCAATGTGGGACGCTTCATCGCTTATGCGTTCATTGCTCTTGGCATGGTCATGATCCTGCACGGCAACTTCTTCGATGGCATTTGGATGGCGTTCATCGGTTGGTTTCTCGAAAGCGCGGCCATCGCCCAGGTGCAGCATCAGAAACTGCGGGACATCCTCTCCCGCTATCATGTGGCCCAAGCTATGAACAGGCGTCTGGCTTTGCTGCCGGCCCACACCACGCTGGATGTGCTGGTGCATCAGCATCTTCTGGGCTCGGGCAAGCGGGCCTATGTGGTGCAACGAAATGGCGTCCCGCTGGGCATTCTCACCATTCATCAGACCAAAAAAGTTCCTAAAGAACAATGGAAGGTGACTACGGCGGCTGATGTCATGATCCCCATGGCCCAGGCCCGCACGATTTCGCCCGATGATGATCTGTGGTCCGCGCTTTCCGCCATGGACCGAGAAGGCGTTAACCAGTTGCTGGTGGTGGAGAACGGCCAGATTGTGGGCATGCTCAGCCGCGAGGATGTGGTCAGCTTCCTGCAGACGCTCCACGAGTTGGGAGCGTGATTGTGTTGGGGAAAAGCGTAAAATTCTTTCGCTGTTTTTATTACGGCATGATCAGGAACGAACTGTTTCTGCGCTCAGCAGCCCTCACCTATTATGCTATCTTCTCCATTTTCCCCCTCACCATTCTCATCTCCACCATCGCTGGTTGGGTTTTGCAAGACCCGGAAAAACAGCAAGCCATTATCGATGCGCTCATCAGCCTCATGCCCCAAGGCACGGAGATCATCACCGATCTGTTGCAAAGCGTCATCAGCACCAGCGCGGTCACCAGCATCATCGCCCTGCTGACCCTGTTGTGGTCAGCCAGCGGGTTTTTGCGAGGCATTCTTTCCGCCATCGACCTGATCCACTCACGAGAATACACCCACAGCACCTTCGTGATGCGTGGCATCGGCGTGCTCATCATCTTCCTAGCCGTGCCCGCCATGCTTGTTCTGCTCCTCCTCACGGCTCTCTCTTCCCAAATCCTTCACGCCTTTCCTATTCCCCCGCAATGGCGCTCCGCCTTCGACATCCTGGCCAGCGGTTTGCCCATCTTCTTCATCGCTGCAATCGCCTTCTTCCTGATGATGCGTTACATTCCAGGCCACCGCACGCCCGCCCAGGCTTCCTTCGTGTCCGCCATCCTCACTGCACTGGCCTGGATGCTGCTAGGCTACGGCTTTTCATGGTATCTGCGCTCCGGCTTCGCGGATTTCAACGTCATCTACGGCTCCATCGGTGCGGTCATGGCCCTCATGCTTTATCTCTATCTCTCCAATGTCACAATTTTGTTTGGCGCGCAGTTGAACGCATCCCTGGCCCACTTCGACACCTGCTCCACCCCTTACCTTGCAGGCCTCGACGACGTTCTCAAATTCTTGCGCCTGCCCCTGCCCGAAACCAACGACGAAGAGCAGCCTCCTAACAAGCCCACCATCGCTCTATGAAAATGGGAATTGCATCATCAGCCCGCGCCAACGGAGGGCTCTTAAGGTCCCCTTGGTTGAAAGCATGAAACGCGAAACGTGATGCCATGCGTGACGTCCTCACGTTTCGCGTTTCGCGCAGTTGGAGGGCCAGTCTCACTCCGCCACGGCCTTGACGATGGCCGGGCCCACCTTATCACCGGTCTCCGCATTCACCTTGCGGTGGGCGCCGTCGCAATAGGGAAACTTTCCCGACTGCCAGCATCGGCATAAAGCGACAGTCTTGCCTACGGGCAGCTCTTCATTGTGACGATCGGGATGTCCTTTGGCGTTGAGCATGAGTTTTCTCCTCCATGAGTGAATTGGCGAAGTCAACGCATTCGAGTATACCATATTTTTCACGAAAGTCACCGTTATTTTGCTTACACCCTCGATTCCAAGCCCCTCTCTGTCTGCACTCAATCCAGGAGGCATCATGCGATTTCAAGGTATCGTCCCCGCGTGCGTGACGCCGTTCATTGATGACAAAGCCTCGCCCGAGGCCATGCAAGCCAACATCGCCCGCTGGTTGAAGGCTGGCGTCCATGGCTTTCTCATCTTCGGCAGCACGGGGGAATTCATGTATCTCGACCCCGATGAACGGCGGGACGTGCTACGCGCGGCTCGCGAGGCCATCCCCGAAAGCCGCTTCCTGCTGGCGGGCTGCGGCGCCGAAAGCACCCGACAAACCCTGCGCAACCTGGACTGGGCGGCCAAGGATGGCGCGGACGCGGCCCTGGTCGTCACGCCCGTGTATTACACCCGCGGCAACACCGAAGCGCAGCGCCGCCACTTTCTGGCCCTGGCCGACCGCAGTCCTATCCCCATTCTCCTTTACACGGTGCCCGCATTCACAGCTTACGACCTGCCCGTGGAACTGATCGAAGAACTGGCCCACCATCCCAACATCGTAGGCATCAAGGACTCTTCCGGGGATTTGAAACGGATTGTATTGCAAATCCGCATTCAGGAGGAAGGAGACTTCGCGCTGTTTGCGGGCAGCCCCAACCTGGCCTACCCGGCGCTGATCATGGGCGCGGCCGGCAGCATCACCGCTTTCGCCAACATCGTCCCGGAGATGTTCGTCGCCTTGTGGAACGCAGTGCGGGAGAAGGACCTGACTCGGGCCGCGGCCCTGCAGCGGGCCATCACCGAACTCCACGGCGTCATTGGGCCCATGGGCATCCCCGCCATCAAAGCCATCCTCGCCCATCGCGGCTACCAATCAGGCGAACCCAGGCTGCCCCTGGCCCCACTGGATGGGACCCATCGAGAACGGGCCATCGCGGCCTGGCGTCAGGCCATGGGCATCTGTGAATGGTGGGAATAAGACAGCGGGTTGGATCGCACGCCTAGACGTCCCGGGAGAATTGAATGACGGAACCCACAACTTCCTCATCCAGCACAGACGGGGAAGCAAACCTTCCCCTGCGGGGCAAATTGTGGTAAAAAGGGGTGTTGATCTGAACCCATCCCCCATGCTCATCCCCCGATCCCCGTCCAGTTTTCGAAATTCCACATCGGATGCTGGACGCCCGACGAAAATCCATGCGCCTGAAAACCATCACCCTGCACGGCTATAAAACCTTCGCCAACAAAACCGAAATCATCTTCGACAGCAACATCACGGCCATTGTCGGCCCCAACGGCAGCGGCAAGAGCAACATCGCCGACGCCATCCGCTGGGTCATGGGCGAACAGGCTTACTCGGTGTTGCGGGGCAAGAAAACAGAGGACATGATTTTCGCTGGCTCGAACCAGCGGTCCCGCATGGGCATGGCCGAAGTCAGCATCCTGCTGGATAACAGCGACAATTGGCTGCCCATTGACTTCGACGAGGTGCTGATCACCCGCCGCGCCTTCCGCTCGGGCGAAAATGAATACTACATCAACGGCAGCCGCGTACGCCTGAAGGATGTGCACGAGCTGCTGGACCGCTCGGGCCTGGGCCGGCGCACCCATACCGTCATCGGTCAGGGCATGGTTGCCCAAATTCTGGCCCAGCGGCCCGAGGATCGCCGCATCCTCTTCGAGGAGGCCGCGGGCATCACCCACTATCGCACGAAACGGCGGCTGACCATGGACCGCCTGACCAAGACCCGGAACAACCTCATCCGGGTCCAGGACATCATCGCCGAGATCGAGCCCCGGTTGAAAAAGCTGGAGAAGCAGGCGGAGAAGGCCATCCAGCACGATCAGATCAGCTCGGAGCTGAGGCAATTGCTGCGGGTGTGGTACGGCTATTCCTGGCATCAGGCCCTGAGCAAATTGGTGGACGCCCGCGCCGCGGTGGCCCACTGGCGGCAGGTCATCGAGAAGACCAACGCCCGCATCGAGGCATACAGTCAGGAGACCGCGAGTCTGCGGAAAAAGCAGGCCGAACTGCGCGCGAAGCTGGCCCAATGGCGGCGGGAATTGGCCGAGTTGGAGACGAAGCGGGCCGAAATGACCCGGGAGCAAGCTGTGGCCCGGGAGCGCATCCGGGCGCTGAAGGAGGAGCGGGACCGGCTGGACGCGGAAATCGGCCTGCTGACCGAGAGCATTCAGGCGGAAGAGGCCCGCTGGCAGGAGGCCCGGGCCGCGCTCAACGCCATCCGCGAGGAGCGCAATCATCACCAACAGCAATTGCTGGAGGCTCAGGCCGCGTTGCAAGCTCTGGAGGCGGAACGCCTGGAGACGGAACGGGCCCTGAATGAGGCGCGGGCCCGGCTCATGGAGCTCACCACGGCCATCAACGACCGGGAAAGCCGCATCGTCCACGCCCAGGAACAGCGACAGACGTTGAAGGCGGAACTCGCCCAAAGCCAGGAGGACATGGCCGAGGCCGAGGCCCGCATCGCTGAGCTGCAAGCTCAATGGGATGACATTAGCGCCCGGTTGCAAACCATCGGGCGGGGGATAAGCGACCTGCAAGAAAAGCATCGCCGGGCTGAGGAGCGGGAGCGGGAGACCACGGTGCGCCGCGCCCGATTGGAACGGCAGCGCAACGAATTCATGGCCCAGGTGCGGGAGCTGCAAGCCCGCTTTGATCTACTGGACCGGTTGCGCGCGGAAGGCGAGGGGCTCTACGCGGGGGTCAAGCAAGTGGTGCGGGCCAGCCACCAAGGCAAGCTCCAAGGCGTGCTCGGGCCCATCGCCACCCTGCTCGAGGTTCCCGATCATCTGGAACAAGCCATCGAAGTGGCCCTGGGCGGCCGCCTACAGGATGTCGTCGTGGCAAGCTGGGATGACGCCCAGGCCGCCATTGACTATCTCAAGCGCACCCGTGGGGGTCGGGCCACCTTCCTGCCTTTGGATAATCTACGGCCGCAGCGGCGACAGCAAGCCCCGCGCGAGAAGGGCGTGCTGGGCTGGGCCGCCGACCTCATCCGCTACGATCCCGACATCGAGCCCGCGGTGGAGTTGCTGCTGGGCCAGATCCTGGTCGTCGAGGATCTGGATGTGGCCCGACGCATCAACCGGCGGGGAGGATACCGCCCCCGTATCGTTACCCTGGAGGGCGATTACGTCCACCCCGGCGGCAGCGTCAGCGGCGGCAGCCGCAACCAGCGCCAAAAGGGCGGCGTCCTTGCCCGAGAACGGGAATACCGCCAGCTTCCCGACCAGATCACCCGAGTGCAGGGGCGGGTTAAGCGCCTGGAGGAGGAGATCGAGAGCCTGAGCCAGGCCATCGCCGCCATCGAAGAGGAACGCACGCAGCTGGTAAAAGCAGCCAGCGAGCTGGGAGCTCAGGAAAGGGAACTGACGACGGAGCTGGCCCGAGTGCAAAGCGCGCTGGACCAGGCCCGTCAACTTCGCGCCTGGCGCGAGCAGCAGGCCCAGAAGCACAAGTTGGACCTGGAGAATTTCGGTCGCAGATTGGCGCAGCTTCGGGAGGAGATTGCG
>CAZDCN010000131.1:0-6061 GCA_964503945.1 uncultured Caldilineales bacterium | reverse complement strand
CAAACGAGGCCTGCTTCAAACCAGCATGCGCCATCCATCAGGATACCTAAGCAGTACTCTTGTCTTCACTACGCTTCCGTTCCAGGATCACGCCATGATGAACGCCATCCTCCCCCTCTTGCCCTGGAATACGCCCCAACTTCACATTCCCGACGGTTTTCTCAGCATCACCGTCTCCCTGGGCTTCTGGTTGATCACCATCCTCTTCATCACTGCAGCCGCGCGCAAGTTGCAGGGGGATTTCGATGATCGCCGAACGCCGCTGATGGGCATCCTGGCCGCGTTTATCTTCGCCGCGCAGATGCTCAACTTCCCCATCGCCGGAGGCACCAGCGGGCACCTGCTGGGCGGCGCGCTGGCCGCCATCTTGCTGGGCCCGTGGGCGGCCATTCTCGTCATGGCCGCGGTGATCGCGGCTCAGGCTATCCTCTTTCAGGATGGGGGCTTCCTGGTCATGGGAGCCAATATCTTCAACATGGGCATCCTTACCGCGCTCATTGGCTTTGGGCTTTATCGCAGCGCCATCCACGGCAGCCCCCGCTTCAAGCTGATTGTGGCTGCCATTGCGGCCTGGCTTTCGGTGATGGCCGGGGCGCTGAGCACATCCTTGCAGCTGTGGCTCAGCGGAACGGCGGCGTTGCAAGTAGTCGCTCCCGCCATGCTGGGCGTGCACGCGTTTATCGGCATGGGCGAAGCGCTGATCACCGTGGGGGCGCTCGCTTTTATCCTCAAAACCCGTCCGGATCTTCTCAGCGAAAACCAGATGCGAGAGCGCGGAGGGTGGGGTTGGATCGTAGCCGGGGGCATTATTGTCCTGCTGACCGCGCTTCTGGCGCCTCTTGCCTCGGCCTTTCCCGACGGGCTGGAGCGCGTGGCCGAAGACTTGGGCTTTATCCACGCAGGACAGGGCGCGCCTTACCAGCTTTTCCCCGACTACACCATCCCCTTCCTGGGCGAAACGCCACTTTCCACCATCCTGGCGGGAGCCATCGGTGCACTGGCGGCGGGCGTGATCGTCGTGTTAGCGGTGCGGCTCTTACGAAAACCGTCACCCAGAGCTCCTCGCGCCAGCGGGCGATAACCCCTCCTGCCATGCACTCATTCCACCGACATCAAGCAGGGGATAGCTTTTTGCATCGCCTGGACCCGCGGGTCAAGGTGGTGATGACCGCATTGGCTGTCCTGGCCTCCCTGCTCATCCCCGATGGGGCCTGGCTTGCCCTGCTCCTTACGCAGCTCCTTCTGCTGGCCCTCATCGGAATGGCAGGCGTGGGACTGGGCTTTGTGTTCAAGCGTGCATGGGTGATCCTGCCCTTCGCCCTGACCGCATTCACGGTTATCTTCGCCACGCCGGGCGCGCCGCTGACGACGCTTCACCTTGGTCGGTGGACGCTGGCGCCCACCGACGCGGGAGCGATTCGGTTCTTCAGCATCCTCGCCCGCAGTCTGCTGGCTGTACAGTTGGCTGTCCTGCTCACTGCCACCACCCCCTTCCCCGACCTGCTGCACGCCTTCCGACATCTGCGACTTCCCCGGACACTGGTCACTATTCTGGCTTTCATGCATCGCTATTTGTTCGTGCTCAGCGATGAGGCGACGCGGTTGGTGCGGGCGCGCCAGGCTCGCAGCGCCCGTATTCCCGGAGTCGCTAGAAGCAGAAACCTGGTCTGGCAGGGGAAGGTGACGGGAAACATGGTGGGACAGCTCTTTCTTCGCAGCCTGGAACGGGGTGAACGGGTGCATCAGGCCATGCTGGCCCGAGGCTATCGCGGCCACATCTACACCCTCAATCCCCACGTTATGACCCGACGAGACGGGTTGTTCGCGGCCGCGGGCCTGCTCATCCTTCTCTTCATTCAGCTTGTCGCCCATTGGCGCTGATCCGACTTCCACGCCATGCCCGTCACCCACCCGCAAGATCATTCCCCTCCCCTGCCCCAGGCCCGGACAACCCTGGGGCCAGCCCTGCGCATCCGCGGGCTCCGTTTCGCCTACCCCGATGGTCGAGAAGCGTTAAGAGGCGTGGATTTCACCGTGCAGCCAGGTGAGCGAGTGGCGCTGGTCGGTCCCAACGGCGCGGGCAAGAGCACGCTCATCCTTCATTTCAACGGCATTCTGCAAGGAGATGGGGAAGTGCTGGTGATAGGAAAGCGCCTGACAAAGGATAACTTGCCGGAAATCCGGGCGCGTGTAGGGCTGGTCTTTCAAAATCCCGACGACCAGCTTTTCTCCCCGACGGTATACGAGGATGTGGCCTTCGGGCCGTTGCACATGGGCCTGGATGAAGTGGAAGTGCGGCGTCGCGTGGATGAGGCGTTGAGTCTGGTGGGGATGAGCGACTATGCCCAGAGGCTGCCCTATCATCTCAGCATGGGCGAGAAGAAACGCATCGCCATCGCCACCGTGTTGGCCATGCGCCCCAACATCCTGGTTCTGGACGAACCATCGGCCGGGCTGGACCCTCGGGCCCGGCGCGGGCTCATCAACCTGTTGCGGACGCTTCCCCAAACTCAAATCATCGTCACGCACGACATGCTCCTGGTGCGGGATTTGTGCCCGCGCATGGCGCTGATGGATGGCGGGCGCATCGTCGCGGATGGGGCCACCGAGGCTCTTTTTGAGGACGAGCGCCTGCTGGAGGCCCACGGTCTGGAGCGCCCTAAATGTTAACTTCGCGCATTCCCATAACCTGACAGGTCCCCTGCGAACTCCCCTGTCCAACAACGCTCCCTTTTTTCGCAAAGCCAGTGGCCACCCGAATTGGGCTGTGGGGGACCTGTCAGGTTCAATTGAAAAGCCTGAACGGCATGACGGACATGAAAATCGCTTATCCTGCAAGGGAAGAACTCGTCTAATTGGAAACAACGCTCGCCAGCGCCCGAGCAAAGATATCCAAGGCCTCGTCGATTTGCTCATCGGTGACGATCAGGGGCGGAATCCAGCGAATCACATTGCCATAGGCGCCGCAGGTCAACAGCATGAGCCGATCCTCGAGTGCAGCTTGAGCCACCGCTTTGGCTGTATCGGGATCGGGACGTCCATGCTCGTCGGTGAACTCGGTGGCCACCATGAGTCCACGGCCGCGCACATCGCCGATGACGGGGAATTGGGCCTGGAGTTCCACCAAACGGGCCATGAGATGGCTTCCCCGCAGGGCGGCATTCTCCGCCAACTTCTCCTCCCGGATGACATCGATGGTGGCGGACGCCGCGGCCGCGGCCAGGGCATTGCCGCCGCCGTAGGTGCCGCCGTGGGCGCCGGGCCGCCATTTCGCCATGAGATCGGCTGAGGCCGCAATGCCCGAGATGGGCATGCCGCTGCCCAGGCCCTTGGCCATGATGATGATATCGGGGATGACATCCGCGTGCTGATAGCAGAAGAATTTGCCCGTGCGCCCGAAGCCCGACTGCACCTCATCCATCACCAGCAGGATGCCGTGATCATCCGCGATCTGGCGCAGGCCCTCCAGGAATGCCGGGGGCGCGGGAACGTATCCTCCCTCGCCCAACACCGGCTCGATGATGAACGCGGCGGTTTCATCGGGCGCGCTCTGTCCGTGCAACACGTGATCCAGCTCCTTCAAACAGAAAGCTGTCGTTGTCTCTTCATCCCAACCGTAATGATAAGCATAGGGAAAGGGGCTGACAAACACGCCGCCGGGAAGGGGTTGATAATCGTAGCGATAAATGTATTTCGAGGTGGTCATGGCCATGGTCTGCGCGGTGCGGCCATGAAAACTGCCCTGGAAGACGATAATGTTGCGGCGTCTAGTGGCGTGTCGGGCCAGTTTGACGGCAGCCTCCACCGCTTCGGCTCCGCTGTTGGAAAAAAAGAAACGATCCAGTTCGAGGGGCGTCACCTCATTCAACTTCTCGGCCAGTTCCACAAAACGGGGGTTGATGACGATGTTCATCTGGGCGAAGAGCAACGTTTCCAACGCCTCTTGAATGGCAGCCACCACCTTGGGATGGCGGTGGCCCGTGTTGATCACGCCAATACCCGATGTAAAATCGATCCAGCGATTGCCCTCCGCGTCGTAGAAGTAAACGCCCTCGGCTCGAACGGGCTGCATGGTAGTGAGATGGGTCCAGACAGGGGAGAGAAGTTCAGCGCCTTTACTCATGAGTTTGCTCCTGAAGTGGATGGAGAACAATGTGAGAAGAGAACGGTTTGGGTGAAACCACTGGCGGTCAGCCCACCCTGTCAATTATACACCGGGAAACGCAAACCCCTGGCCTGCGATTGTCCCCAAAGTTCAACCCAAGTCGATAGCGCCACATCGCTGAGTGCAAACCCCATACCCCAGTGATGGAAGGCGCAAGCCACGCCCGCCTGCCATATCCGTTTCATCCCGCTCTCACAACCCAAAAGCAAAGCCCGGCCATCCCTCCGATGACCGGGCCAGTCAGACGCCAGGGCTGAACTCAAGCCGCGGATCCTGCCTCTTCGGCCGGAGATTGTTCTTGAGCTTCCGTCTTCTTGAGTTGCGCTTGAGTCTTTTTGAGTTGCATCTGAAGCTGCTCCATCTTCTGATTCAACTCGTGCATACGGAGTTCATAGCGATCGGCAAGATCGCCACGCAATTCCGTGCCGCTCTTTGGGGTGAGAAAAGCGGTAAGAATAGCGCCTGTCAACAGGCCGATGACAAAAAGCAGTACATCCTTCATGATTGACCTCCTGGTCGATTTTTCATGGCATGGTGTGGATGGTCGGTAATGAAAAAGAGAAGTAATCGTTATCGCGGGATGGCACAATCAAACAAAAACCCATCCCTTCAATTGTAGTCCATTCATGAAAATAAGTCAATCCGCGCCTGTCATTATCTGACTTTTCATGTTTTGCTTTTTTCATGATTTACGACTAAAATAAAAGGCTGTGTGTACAATTTCTCCTCCGATGACGCCTTCCTGGCCTCATTGCTACTTCCATCTCGGTTCAAGAGCACCATGCCAAATTCTGACAACATGCACCTCGCCTCACCTCCCGCCATCCCCATTCAGGAACGCGTTTCCGCAGAGGAGGTTAACATCCAGCAAGGCGGCGCCCAAACCGTAGAAGCCGCCACGGTCCATGTGATGCAAGGCGGCGTTCAGCAGGTGCGGGCCGAACAGGTGACAGTCGAGCATGGCGGCATCGGCAAAGTGAACGCCCATCGAGTTGAAGTCACCAATGGAGGCGTCGGGCTGGCCCAGGCAGAGCAAATCGCCATGCATGAAGGTCAGATCGGCATTGCCATCGCCAGAAAAGTCACAAGTCCCGAGATCAACAGTGTACTCCTCATCGCCCACGAAATAAACGGCGATGTCAATACGATGATCACCTCCCGGACCGCGGCGTTGGGCGGCCTGGTTTTCGGAGCCGTCGTCGGCCTTTTCTTGACGCTTATCGCGAACAAACGCAGCTAAAACAAAACCCAAAGCATCCTCTAATTATCCGAAATCAAAGAAGGAGCCAATCTTCCAATGGATTATGTATTGAATGTTGAACCCCGAACCTTAACGGGCAGGCATGTAAAACAGGTGCGCGCGGCCGGTTTCGTGCCCGCCGTCGTCTATGGTCAGGGCGAACCCGCTACGCCCGTCCAGTTCCGCGAGATCGACATGGTGCGCATCTTGCGCAGCGGCGGGCTCAGCCAGTTGATCGAGCTCAAAGGCCTGGACAAGCCCATGAATGTGTTGATCAAGGACCTCCAGCGCCATCCCATTCGCCGGAACATTCTCCACGTGGATTTCTATCGCGTGCAGATGGATGTGAAAATCCAGACCGACGTGCCCGTCCACACCATCGGCGAGTCGGAAGCCATCAAGGCCGGCGCGGTGCTCATCCATCACATGGATTCCATCACCGTGGAATGTCTTCCCGGCGACATCCCTGAATCCCTAGTGGCAGATTTGAGCAAGCTCGAGACCCTGGACGACGTCATCACTGTCGCGGATCTACCCATCCCCGAGGGCGTCGAGGTGTTGGCGGAGCCGGAAGCGCCCGTGTTCAGCCTGACCATCTCCCGCAAGCTGGCTGCGGAAGAGGCCGCTGAGGAAGCGGAAGAAGGGGAAGAAGCGGA
>CAZDCN010000130.1:0-6085 GCA_964503945.1 uncultured Caldilineales bacterium | reverse complement strand
CCCTGCAGCGCCGGCTCCGATGATGAGCACATCGCGAGTTAAAGCTTCGATGGCCAGTTTCAACGCCTCGAACATGGCCTCCACTGTGGCGAATTTCACCCGCGGGCGGCCCTGGGCTTTGCCAGCTTCCACTTCCGCCGCGTCGATGAGTTTCCAATCCTGCCAGGTCACATAACGGACGCCTCGCGCATCCAGCAATCGCACGACGGCCTCGGGTGCGGCGTCGGCCGCGGGCGTGATGTGGGGAACATCTTCCAGCATGAGCCGGACCGTGGCCGCGGCGTCGGGCTTGTTGGTTCCGATGACGCCGGTCGCGCCCCGCTTGGCCCAGCCCACCACATACTCCCTGGGGATGACCTCTCCCGTGTCTGCATCGGTTACCCGGCCATCTTGGTTGGAGATAACGCCCCAACGCTCGTTGAAAGGCACGCCGGGCAGGGGTTGGCTGCGATAGCCAATGGCCCGCACCACCATCCCCACATCCAGCCATTCGAACTCGCCCGTACCGTGAGAAGCCAGATACCCGGTTTCAGTGGGCTTGAGGACGTTCTTCTCCAGCTTCATGCGCACCACCCGGCCCTGATCATTTCCAATCAACTCCACAGGCGAACGCAAAAAGAGGAAGTGAATGCGTTTGGGTTTGCCCGTCTCACCCAGGCGAGCGTAATGCCGCATGATCTCGAGATTCGTCTGAGCCTCGCGGTTGTCGGCAATCGCGGCCTGGCTCAGCGGGTCCAGCTCCAGCTCCTTTGGGTCGATGATGACGTCGGTGACCTCCAGTTCCGCCAGCTCTCGCAGTTCATGATTGGTGAATTTCACCTGGGCGGGGCCGCGGCGGGCGATGATGTAGATGTCGCGCACCTGGCTATGACGCAGCGCTTCCAGCGCGTGGTCTGCGATGTCGGTGTGGGCCAGCTCCTCGGGCGAGCGTGCGAGGATGCGGGCCACATCCATGGCCACATTGCCCACGCCGATGACCGCCACCCGCTCAACGCTCAGATCGAAGGTGAGATGCGCATAATCGGGATGGGCGTTGTACCAGGCGACAAATTGCGTGGCGGGCAGGCTGCGGGCCAAGTCCTCGCCAGGGATGTTGAGGCGGCGGTCGCTCTGCGCGCCCACGGCATACACGACCATGTCGAAATGGCGCAGCGCATCCTCGTGGGTAAGGTCCTCGCCGAAAGTGACATTGCCAAAGAAGCGAAAGCGCGGGTCCTCGGCGATACGATCATAGACCTTGGTGACAGACTTGATCTTAGGGTGATCGGGCGCGACCCCATAGCGCACCAACCCGTAAGGCGCGGGCAGGTGATCGAACATATCCACCGACACCTGGTAGTTGGCCTGGGCCAGCAGGGCTTCGGCCGCGTAAAAACCTGACGGCCCGGCCCCAAAGATGGCCACGCGCAACGGACGCGCTTCCGTGCCAATGTGCTTCGTCATGATGACGCCTCCATGTTGTGTGTGGATGTATAGACTGATTCATTCCAAGCCAGGTCGTATTGTCAGGTCACCAGCACCTGGACGTCGGGATCGTCCCATGCGATGAACCGGCCCGACCAGGCCGGGGGCGCGTGCAGCGCCAGCGCGGCCAACGCGCGGCCCGGCAGCTCGGGCGGCAGCAGTTCGCCACGCTCATAATAGGCAATGAAGCGCTGATACGCGTCGGGCTTCATGGCCTCCCGGCCCCGGGCCCGCACTTCGGCCTGCATGGATGTATTCACCACACCGGGACGCACGGCCAGGGCCACAATGTTGGGCTCCTCCTCCGCCAGCACGCTGGTGAGCATATTCAACGCGGCCTTGCTGCTACAATAGGCGGGCCAGCCCGCGGTGGCGCGCACCGCCGCGCCGCTGGAGACGTTGATGACCCGGCCCTGGGGTGCGCGACGGAGGTGGGGCAGCGCGGCCTGAATAAGGAGATAGGGGCCGACGACGTTGATTTGGAGATTGCGCTGCCATTGATAGGGATCGCTATCCGCGATGCGGGCCAGGGGATCGAGCACCGCGGCGTTGTTGATCACTGCATCGATGCGCCCGAACGCCAGCGCTGCGGCCGCAACCAGTCGCTCCGCCACATCGGGCTCGCTGACATCGCCGACCACCCGCGTCGCCCGACCGCCTTCCGCCTCAATATCGGCCTGGACTTGGGCCAGGGCTTTCTCTGAGCGAGCGTTCAGGGTGACGGCCGCACCCAGTCGAGCCAGTTCCAACGCGATGGCGCGGCCCAAACCTCGAGATGCACCGGTAATGATAACAGATGCCTGAGTCATGAGGGTGAATGATGATCCGTGGGCTGAGCGATTTTCCATTTTCCTTTCCCCAATCTTACCTGCAACTGAATCAATTGTCCAGCCCTTTTTGCATTGCGCATCCCAAACCAGTACAATAACCTAAAACCAACCTCAAATCTCCCCTCAAACCTAACCCCAACGTCATGAAACTACGCATCCTCACCGCGGACGACGTGCGTCAGGCCCTGCCCATGCCCGAGGCCATCGACGCCATGCGCGCCGCCTTTGCCGAGCTCGCCCGCGGGCATGCTCAATCTCCCCAGCGATTATCCGTCACCACCCAGGCCGGAGTCAGCCTGTTCATGCCCGCATATCTGTCGGACAGCGGTGCGCTGGCGCAGAAGATCGTTTCGGTCTTCCCCAACAATCCCGCCCGCGGCCTGCCCACCATCCACGGTCTGGTCATCGTGCTGGACCCAGACACCGGTCAGCCCCGGGCGCTGTTGGAAGGCGCTACGCTCACTGCCATCCGCACCGGCGCGGCCAGCGGCCTCGCCACCCAACTGCTGGCCCGGGCGCGGGCGCAGATCTTCGCGCTTATCGGGGCTGGCGGCCAGGCTTATGACCAAGTTCGGGCCGTGCTGGCGGTGCGGGAGATCTTCGAGGTGAGGATCGCCAGCAGAGGGGGGGAGAGCGCGGCGCGGTTGGCTGAGCAGCTGCGCCAGGAAGGCGTGAACGCTCGGGCGATGGATGTGCGCGGGGCCGTGCAGGGTGCGGATATCATCACCACGGTCACCGACAGCAAAACCCCTGTGTTTCTGGACGCGGACGTGGCGCCGGGCGCGCATATCAACCTGGTGGGAGCCTACACGCGCGAGATGCAGGAAGCCCCCGCATCCACCATCATGCGGGCCAAGGTGTATGTGGATGACGTCATGGCTGCGGCTCACGAGGCCGGAGATTTGATCAAGCCCGTGCGCGCGGGCCTTTATTCCATGAACGACTTGACAGGCACCCTGGGGCAGCTTCTGCTGGGAGAGATTCCGGGCCGGGAGAGCGAGGAGGAAATCACCGTGTTCAAGAGCGTGGGGCTTGCCGTGCAGGACGCCGCGGCCGCGGCGCGAGCGCTGGCCCGGGCGGAGGCGCTGGGCCTGGGCGAGACCATCGAGCTGTGAGATTTCCGTTGTGTCTTTTCAACATGTCGGGCAGGTTTGTGGTATCATTTCCACTCCAGAAATTATTTGTCCAAGCCTGCATGTCCACGGGGCGCTTCGCCATACAACCTAGCCCAACAACGCTTGATTCCCACGGAGGATGACGATGAAATATGACAAATATCCCATGCTTTCGGTGGAAGAGGCCCGCGACCGCATTCTCGCTCACTTTCAGCCTCTGGATCCCGAAACCTTACCCATTCTCGACGCCCTGAACCGAGTGCTGGCCGAGGATGTGCATTCGGACATGGACATCCCCCCCCTGACCAACACGGCCATGGACGGTTACGCGGTGCGGGTGGATGACGTGGCCGACGCCTCGCCCGAGCGCCCCGCGCGACTGAAGGTTGTGGCTGACCTGGCCGCGGGCTATGTGCTGGAGCAACCTCTCCAGCCCGGAACCGCGGTGCGCATCATGACAGGCGCGCCCATCCCGCCAGGCGCAGAGGCTGTCGTCCCCTTTGAGAACGTGGAGATCGAGGGGGACGAAGTGCTCATCTTCAAGCCCTACGCCATGTGGAAGAACATCCGCCACGCGGGCGAGGATGTGAAAAGGGGCCAGCTGGTGCTACCCAAAGGCAAGGTCCTGCGCCCGCAAGAGATCGGCATGTTGGCCGCGCTGGGGCGCGCTACAGTGCAGGTGCATCGTCGGCCGCGGGTGGCTGTGCTCTCCACGGGGGACGAGGTCATCGATGTGACCGATCCCTGGCAGCCCGGCAAGATCCGAGACGCCAACGGCTACTCGGTGTCGGCCCTCATTCTCAAATATGGCGGCGAACCGGTGCGCCTGGGCATCGCCCCCGACACCATTGAGGCTCTGACCGCCAAAATCAGGGAGGCGCTGGAGCTAGGCGTCGATTTCATCCTCACCTCGGGCGGCGTGTCCATGGGCGATTTCGACGTGGTCAAGAAGGTGCTGGCGTCGGAGGGAGAGATGCACTTCTGGCGGGCGCGCATGAAGCCTGGGAAGCCCATGGCCTTCGGCGTCATCCAGGGGGTTCCGCTGCTGGGGCTGCCCGGCAATCCCGTCTCCTCCATGATCTCTTTTGAGCTCTTCGCTCGTCCCGCTATCCTTACCATGTTGGGTAAAACGAAGCTAGAGAAACCTCTCGTAGACGCTATCCTGGTGGAGCCGGTGAAACGCAAAGACAACCGGCGTCACTATCTGCGGGTGTGGCTGGAGGAAAAGGAGGACCAGACCTACGCCCATCTTACTGGCGATCAGGGTTCGGGCATCCTCCTCTCCATGGTGCAGGCCGATGGCCTCGCCATCATCCCCGAAGAGCTGAACAGCACGCCTCCCAACTTCCCCGTCAACGTGATGATCCTCGATTGGCCGGAAGTGGTCTAACACGTTGACCTGACAGGTCCCCGCCCGAACCGCACAAAAACGCCCGGGACGCAGCTTGCGAACCGGGCGTTGGGGTTGTCTTGGCGGATGAGGACCTGTCAGGTCTTCGGGATCACAGCCCCAGATTCTTGCGGAAATTGGACCAAGTCTGCCTGACCGACTCCGCGGCCTTGGCCAGGGTGTCGGCGATGTGCAGGCGCCGTGTAATTCGCGCCGATGGCGTCCCAGTCCACCACGTTCCACCAGGCGTCGATGTAATCCCCGCGCCGGTTCTGATAATTCAGATAGTACGCGTGTTCCCACACATCCAGGCCCATGATAGGAATAAGGCCCTGAGAGACGGGATTATCCTGATTGGGCGTGCTGATGATGGAAAGATCGCCCGTGGGATTGACCACCAGCCAGGCCCAACCGCTGCCGAACCGTCCCAGCGCGGCCTTCTTGAACTCCGCTTTAAAGGTCTCAACATCGCCGAAAGTGGCGTTGATGGCCTCGGCCAGAGAGCCGGTGGGAGCGCCGCCACCTTTGGGTGACATGATGTGCCAATACATGGTGTGGTTGGCATGCCCGCCGCCGTTGTTGCGCACCGCGGTGCGGATTTCTGCAGGTAATGAATCCAGGTCCATGAGCAATTCGGTCAGGCTCTTTTCTTGCAGTTCAGGATAGTTCTCCAGCGCGGCGTTGAGCTTGGCCACATAACCGCCATGATGCTTTTCGTAATGAATGCTCATGGTGCGGGTGTCGATGTGCGGCTCCAGCGCCGAAAACTCGTACTTGAGTTTGGGGAGTTTGTACGGATATCCCATGGTTGATGCTCCTTGTAGTGATGATGGAAAGGGAAAGGAAAGGCTATAGTGTGGTAACATGAGCGCCTTGCAGCGCCAACTTACAGTCTAACAAGAAAAAGTTGATTTGGCAATAAGGGGGGGCTTACAAATCATGCATCAAAGTGCGATATACCATCCACAGCCTTCGCGCGGCGGCATCCCAGGTAAACATGGCGGCCCGTGAAGGTCCCTGACGAGCCAGCTGTTCCCGGGCGTCTTCATCGGTCAACAGATGGACCAGGCCCGCAACGAGAGCTTCGTGATCATTCGTGGGAATAAGCATGGCCGCGTCTCCGGTGATCTCGGGCAGGCTGCTGGTGTCTGTGCACAGAACGGGCGTCCCGCAAGCCATGGCTTCCAGCACCGGCAGTCCGAAACCCTCATAATGGCTGGGAAAGACGAACAGATCGGCCAGGTTGTAAAGGGCAGGCAGGGCGGAGTCAGGAACGAAGCCCAAAA
>CAZDCN010000129.1:0-6183 GCA_964503945.1 uncultured Caldilineales bacterium | reverse complement strand
CGCTACGGCTTTTTTGCCTGGTCGCCCGAGGCCATCGCCGAATTCCGCCCCCGGCGCAACTTGCGGGAAGTCTTCTGGCAATACTATCGCTATGCCCGGGGGGACGGCAAGGCCGACCTCTGGCGACATCGCCACGCCATTCGGTATGGAACCTATCTGGTGGCCGCGCCTGCGCTGGCCGTGTTGGGCTATAAACAGAATCGGGCCTTCTGGTTTCTGGCCGCGTTGGGGTTCATGGCCTATCTCAAAAAGCCTTACACCCGGCTCATGCGGGCCTGGGAGCGCCCCCTGCCGGGCAGCATCTATCGCTACTTTTTTGAAAAAGCGATGACCGTGGGCCTCATTCCCGTCATCCGCGTCGTGGGGGATGTGGCCAAGATGCTGGGGTATCCTGCGGGCCTGTGGTGGCGATGGAAGCATCGGGACGAAATCCCGCCTCACGCCACGGACCGAGACATCCGCTAACAGCGGCTAATCCCACACGCTGACGTATTTCATGCCGCCGTCGGCCAGTACGGTGACAACCACGCCCGCGTCGAGCTCGCGAGCCGCCTGCAGGGCGCTGTGCACAGCTGCGCCGGCGCTGAAGCCCACGAACAGGCCCTCTTCTCGGGCGAGGCGCCGGGCCATGGCGATGGCCTGGGCCTTGGTGACTCGCACTTCGCCATCCTTCAGCCGGGGGTCGTAGATGCCGGGGACGATGGATGTCGCCATGTGTTTGACGCCCTCGATGACATTGGCCGCGTCTACCGGTTCCACCGAGATGAGCTGGATGGCGGGGTTTTGCGCCTTCAGATAACGGCCCACGCCCATGAAGGTGCCCGTGGTGCCGATGGCGGTGACGAAATGGGTGATGCGGCCTTCGGTCTGCCGCCAGATCTCGGGTCCGGTGCTGTGGTAATGAGCCAGCCAGTTGTCGGGGTTATTGTACTGGTCGGGATGGTAGTAGCGGTCCGGATAGCGGGCGACCAGCCCATGCACATAGCGGATGGAGCCGTCCACACCCTCGCTGGCGGGAGTGAGGATGACCTCCGCACCGTAGGCTCTGGCGATGCGCACCCGCTCCTCGCTGACGTTTTCGGGCATGACCAGGGTGACCGGGTAACCCTTGGTCACGCCGACCAGCGCGTAGCCGATGCCCGTGTTGCCGCTGGTGGCATCGATGATGGTCATGCCCGGCTGCAGATCCCCTCGCAATTCGGCCTGCTCGATCATGCGGAGGGCGGGCCGATCCTTCACGGATCCGCCCGGATTGAACCATTCGGCCTTGACATAAACTTCGACGGAGGGGGGCAGCTCTGTGGTGAGGCGCTGCAAAGGCAACAGAGGCGTATTTCCAATGCGCTGGAGAATGGCTGGACGAGGAGGGCGTGAGATGATGGGAGGCTGCGTAATGGCAGGAATCTGGAGTGAAATTGTGTCGGTAGCCATGATATAGAAAAACCTGGGAGGAGAATGGTCGGAAAAAACAAAAAACTCACCGGCCAGCGGTGAGTCGGAATATGGCCCAAAGTGTTGGATACTCCTGGGGTGGGGAGTGATCCATATCTCTTACGGGCGTGAAGTTATGCAATTGGGAGGGAAAACAAGCGACTCACCGCATCGGACAGAGGACGCGGGGCAGCTGGCGAGGCCAACTACGCCCGCCCGATACAGGAGCAGGTGAACGCTAACTGCGGAGTCGCTTGCAGGAACATGCCTTTATTCTAAAAGATGGGGAGGAAATTGTCAATCCTTTTCTTTGCCGCTGAAGACATCCCATTTTACAATGGGGCGAAACCAACTCTAATCCACGCCATTTCCCTCCCCATATTTGAACTCGAACGGATCATGAAATCACTTTCCCAACTTTTACAGAGCATTCCTCCCTCCGCCACCCTGGCCGTGAATGACAAGGCCAAGGCTCTGAAAGCCGCGGGTCGCGACGTCATCTCCCTGGCGGGCGGCGATCCTGATTTCGATACGCCTGCGCACATCGTGGCCGCGGCCAAGGCCGCGCTCGACGCGGGCGACACGCATTACCCCCCCTCGCGCGGGACCGTGCCCATGCGTCGGGCAGTGGCCGACAAAATGCGTCGCGACTACGGGCTCGACGTGGACCCCGCCACTCAGGTGCTGGTGAGTCCGGGCGCGAAGTTCCTTATCTACGCCGCCCTGGCCGCGCTGCTGAATCCGGGCGATGAGGTTCTCATTTTCGAGCCTTACTGGGTCTCCTATGTGCCGATGGTGATCATGGCCGGGGGCCAGCCTGTTACTGTGGGACTGGACCCGGACTCGGGGTTCGCCATCACCGAGGCGGTGGAGGCGGCCATTACGCCTCACACCAAGGTCATGCTGGTGAACTCCCCCAACAACCCTACCGGGCATGTGATCTCCTCCGACGAAGCCGCCATTGTGCGGGATTTGGCCCTCAAGCATGACCTTTACGTCATCTCCGATGAAATCTACGAAAAGCTGATCTTTGAAGGCGAGCATATCAACATCGCCTCTCTGCCCAACATGGCCGAACGCACCCTCACCATCAATGGCCACTCCAAAGCCTACGCCATGACGGGATGGCGGTTGGGGTGGGCCGCAGGCCCGGCCGACATTATCGGCCTTATGGCCAAGTTGCAAAGCCAGACGGTGACCTCGGCCGCGTCGTTTACCATGGCCGCGGGGGTCGCGGCGCTGAACGGGCCCCAGGACGCGGTAGAGGAAATGCGGCAGGCCTATAAAGCCCGTCGCGACTTCATGGTCCCCGCGCTCAACGCCATCCCGGGCGTGGAGTGCCATCAGCCCGCTGGCGCTTTTTACCTCATGGTGCGTTTCCCCGGTCTCAGCCACGACTCCATGGAAATCGCTGACATTCTGTTGGAGGAGGCCGAGATCGCGGCGACGCCCGGTATTGCCTTTGGGCAGGCGGGCGAGGGGCATGTGCGCTTCTCCATCGCCACGGCCATGAGCGAACTGGAGCGGGCCGTGGAACGCATCGAGCGGTTGATGCGCGGGCGCTAACGCTTATTGGGCCAGCGCCCGCGTCACCAGCATGTGGGCAGGCGCGGGCGGCTGGCCCGGTCGCAACCAAAGCAGGAATTCGCGGTTGCCTTTGGGACCCAGAATGGGGGAGGGGATGAGCCCCTGCGGTCCGAAATCGCGCGCGGTCGCCCATTCGATGATTTCCATGAGCACCTGGCGATGGACGGCGGGGTCGCGCACGACGCCGCCCTTTCCTACCCGCTCCCTCCCCGCTTCGAACTGAGGCTTGACCAGGGCGATGATGTGGCCGTCGGGGGCGAGGAGGCGTTTGGCTGCGGGGAGAATCAAACGCAGGGAGATGAAGGAAGCGTCGATGGCGACCAGTTGAACAGGTGCAGGCAGATGCCGGAGATAGCGGGCATTGGTGCGCTCCATGACCACGACGCGCGGGTCCTGGCGCAGCCGCCAGTGAAGCTGTCCATAGCCCACATCGATGGCGTATACTCGCGCGGCCCCGCGTTGCAACAGCACATCGGTGAATCCGCCTGTGGAAGCTCCCAAATCGGCGCAGACCCAGCCCTCGGGCGAAAGGTGGAACGCATCCAGGCCCGCGGCCAGCTTGTAGCCTCCCCGGCTCACATACGGAAGTTGTTCCCGCACGCGAATGGGGGCGTCCATCGCCACTTTGTGACCCGGTTTCGTGGCGGGCCGGTCATCTACCAGCACCCAGCCCGCCATGATCATGCGCTGGGCCTGTTCCCGGCTTTCGGCCAGACCGCGTTGCACCAGCAATTTGTCCAGGCGCTCTTTGGTCATTGCGGCACGCTGAGCAGGGGAATGTAAAGCAATTGGCTGTCGATGACGCCTTCCACCTTCCCGGGAAGGTTTGTGTTCCAGGCGGCGTAATTATCGCCCAATTTGCCGTAGGAGCCATCTCCCCAGCAACGAGCAGCGCCTTGGGTTGTGACAATACAGGTGTTATTGTTGCCTGCGGCAATCATGCGTCCCGTCTGGACCAGGGCGATGACGTCATCGGGTTTGAAACGCTCTCCGGTCGTGCCGTTGCCCAATTGGCCGAAATTACGATTTTCTCCCCAGCATGCTGTCCGTCCGAAAGTGGTGATTGCGCATGTGTGAGCACTGCCCGCATCCACGGCAATCACGTTGCGGGTCAGGCCCGCAACATCGACAGGTTCAGATGAGGCGTCCTGGCTGCCGTTCCCCAACTGTCCCATGTGGTTGGCTCCCCAACATTTGAGAGCGCCGGCAATGGTGATGGCGCAGGTGTGGTCGCCTCCCGCTGTGACCATCTGGGCAGGGGGCAGGGCCAGGACATCGACGGGCGCTGTGCGGGATTCGCGCGTGCCATCCCCCAATTGCCCATCGCCATTCAAACCCCAACATTTGATGCCGCCATCCTTCATCAAAGCGCATGTGTGAGAATAACCAGCTGTGACTGCCTGAACATTCCCGGTCAGGTCAATCACATCGACGGGCGTGTTTCGGCTTTGCGTCGTTCCATCACCCAATTGACCAAATCGGTTATCGCCCCAGCATTTCACGCCGTGGTCGGTCGTTAACACGCACGCGTGTCCTCCTCCCACCGACAGGGCCCGGATATCTTGCTCCAAGCCTGGGATGACGACGGGAACGGCGCTATGCACGCCTGCATTCTCGCCCCAACATTTGACGGCGCCGGCAACCGTCAGGGCGCAGCTAAACCTGAGCCCCACGCCAATATCTACGACGCCGCTGGTCAGACCTGAAACATTCGTGGGAACAGGTCTGTGGGTTTTGGTGCCATCACCCAATTGACCAAATCCGTTGTTTCCCCAGCACTTCGCTCCGCCTGAGACTACTGCACAGGCGTGGTCGAAGTCGATATCGATCTTTTCGACGCCAGCATCCAGTCCGAAGACAGGAACGGGCGCCCATCCTAGATTCTTCCCCCCCTGGCCAAAAACGTTCGATCCCCAACACATCACCTCGCCCTGTTCGGTCACCGCGCAACTATGGGTTCTCCCCGCTGTCACAGCCTGCATATTGGCAGGCAATCCAATCACCTTCACGGGCGTGAGCCGATTTTCACTCGTCCCATCACCCAGTTGATAAAACCGATTATATCCCCAACATTGGATGTCGCCTTCGGTGGTTACCACGCAGGTGTGCTCGCCCGCATTCGCGGAAATGGCGCGGGCATTCTCCAGCCCAATCACATCCGCTGGAACTGAGCTGGATTGGGTGGAGCCGTTACCCAATTGTCCGAATCCATTTTCCCCCCAACATTTGACACGGCCTGTCTCCAGCACAGCACAGGTATGGGCGAATCCAGCCGCAATATCTGTGACGCCACGGGACAGGTTTTGAACAGGCACAGGCGTTGGGCTATACGCCAGGTCAGAGTTGTTGCCCAACTGGCCCTGGCTGTTATCTCCCCAGCATGCGACGCTGCCATCTTGCAGGAGTGCGCAGGTGTGGTTACCGCCAGCAGCCACTTTTTGCACATCAATCAAATTCACCACCGAGGTCGGCGTTTGGCGATCCTCCGTCGTACCATCCCCTAGTTGGCCTGAGGCGTTGGAGCCCCAGCATTGGACTGAGCCATGAGTTGTCAGCGCACACTGGTGAAACCCTCCTACTGAAATCGCCCGAATTTCACGCAATCCATCAACGACATCTGGCACGCGGCTTGGATTATTCCCCCAACATTTTACCGAACCATCGGTTAGAACCACACATGTTTCAAATCCGCCCGCGTCAATGGCCAATACGTTTCGCGTCAGCCCAACAACATCTTTGGGAACGAAGCGATTTTCGCTTCGGCCATCGCCCAGGCTTCCCGAAAGTCCATAGCCCCAACACTTGACGCCTCCACCAGAAGTGATGGCGCAAGTGTGTTCGGAGCCAGCAGCCACTTGAATTGCGGAAGAAAGGCGAGAGGCGGAAGACATTTCGTTGACACTTGCCGAAACAGTCCGTCTTGTTTCATCATGGGCAGGAGATGATGAGACCGTTTCGGGTGAAGCCAGAGCGCCTATCACACTTAACACTATCAACAGTAGCATCATCTGCGTGAGACGATGGAACATGGTGAAACCTCCTTGAATAGCAAAAGGTGAAGGCTGAGGCGTCCTGAACGATGCTCAGGAGCGAATTGCCTCTGTGGGCCAGCGATACACCTCGGTGAAGCCCGCCATATCCTCGGGCCGCTCGTGGTAGGGTTGG
>CAZDCN010000128.1:0-6223 GCA_964503945.1 uncultured Caldilineales bacterium | reverse complement strand
CATCGCGCCAACAGCGCGCGCAAGTCCAGCATCTGGCCCCGACGCAGGGTGTGCAGGGTCTGGCGGAAGAGTCCGGGGGGCGCGGTGAGCTGCATCAGCGCCCGGATGGAGCTGACGATGATGGGGGGCTGTTCCGGGCCTCCGGGCCGCCCCCAGCGACTGAGCGCGGCCAACGCGGCCAGCCGCAATCGCCGCGTGTCCCGGCTCCAGGGGATGCGCTCGAAGGGCAGCGCGTCCGGGTCTGCGAAGCGAAACACCCGTCCCGCGTCCTCGCCCAACCAGTTTCGCAACTGCTCGGCCAGAAGGATGGCCGTATCCGCGCGGGCGGTGAGGAGGAGGAGGGGCTGGTTCAGCTCCCGGGCCAGACCTGCGGCCACATAGCTGCGAGCCGCGGGCAGGAGGCCCAGGGGATGGGCCGGTTTTTCGCCCGCGCGCAAGCCCTGGACCAGGGCGCGGAACTCGTCCCGGGCCTGGAGATAGGATGCCATGCCGGTAAGCTGAAGAGCTGGGTGGTGGGGTGTAGTCATGAAAGGATGTGTTGCCCTTCGCAAAGGGGTAACGTATAATTCAGGTATGAATCAGGAAGCAGCGTACCGCGCCTTGGTCGATGCGTTGGCTGAACACTTCGGCGATCGGCTGCGGATGATCGTTTTGTTCGGTTCACGCAGTCGCGATGAAGCGCGTGCTGATAGCGATCACGACATCTTCCTGGTTATCGAAGGATTGCAGGAAGACCCACTGCAACGACAGCGGGAAATCATGAAAGCGCTGCTTCCTCACTTAACGAAGGTTCCTGAGCGCGTGTCGCTACTGGCAAAGACTCCTGCTGAACTGGAAGAGGATATCACGCCGCTGTTGATGGATGTTTTTACCGATGGCAGGCCATTGTATGGAGAGGCGTATTTTTCGAACATGCAGAAAAGAATGAACCAGGCGTTGGCGCAGGCTGGGCTGGAACGACGTCTGGTTGCCGGGACGTGGATGTGGGTCTTTCCTGCGCCGCGAAAAGGCGATTGGGAGCTGACCTGGGAGGGATATCGTGAAGTTCTCGAAAGAAGTTGACTACCGATTGGCTCTGGCGAAAGGATTTCTTTGGGAAGCGGAAGAGGATTATCGTCTGGAACGCTGGCGGGCCTGTGTCGATAACGCTCAGATCGCAACAGAAAATGCAGGGAAAATGGCGCTGGCGCTTTTTGGCGTTGCTCCAAAAACCCACGATCCCGCTCGACAATTGGCGGTGTTGCTGGAAAGCGCCACGTTGCCAGAGTCAATCACTGCGTTGATCCGGAAAATGCTGCCCGACTTATTGGCCCTGGATTCCAAGACTCATATCCTCACCGATTACGGAGATGAAGCGAGCTACACGCTCCCTTGGGATATCTTCACGCAGCAAACCGCGGATGAAGCCTTGAAATCAGCGAGAAAAGCGGTGGGGCTGGCGGGCGTTCTTCGGGACGCCATGTTCGGCTCATGATGTCTGGTCCGATGATGGAGCCCGGCCAGGGGAATTGTTGAACGCGTTCATGGCCGCGTCGATGCCCGCGTCCAGCCAGGTCTCCAGCGCCCGCACGGCCCGGTCCCGCACCTGCGCCATGAGCGCCTCCTCCTCCGGGCTGAAGTCCTGCAGCACATATGCGGCCGGGTCCATGCGCCCGGGCGGACGATCAATGCCCACCCGCAGCCGGGGAAAGCGGTTGCTGCCCAGCCGCTGGATGATGGACTTCATGCCGTTGTGGCCGCCCGCGCCGCCAAAGGGTCGCAGGCGGATGACGCCCAGGGGCAGGTCCATGTCGTCGAACACGACCATGAGGTCGGGCAGCTCCACCTGGTAGTAGCGGACCAGGGGCTGGACCGCCTCGCCGCTGAGGTTCATATAAGTCTGGGGCTTGACCAGGAGGACGCGCTGGCCGTGGATGCGGCCCGAGGCGATGAGGGCTTTGAACTGGCGTTTGTCGAAAGGGAGATCGTGCTTCTGCGCCAGCTCGTCCACGATCTGAAAGCCCACATTGTGGCGGTTGTGCGTATAACGCGGGCCGGGGTTGCCCAGGCCGACGATCATCTTGAGGGGCATGGGTTTGGCTAAAGGGCGTGTCAGCGTATGAGCGTGTCAGCGTATGAGCGTGTCAGCGTTCTGGTTTCTGACCTCTGTCTAGCAACCTGACACAAAAAGCAGATAAACTGATAAAAATCTGTCTGGCTTCCCGCGCTGTGGACGCCCCCTCCAACCTCCCCCCGAGCTTCGCTCAGGGGGAGGCCATCCTGGTCAGCAAGCCATCCTGGCGGGCCAGATAGCTCCCTCCCCTGAAAACGAGCGTAGCGAGTTTCGGGGGAGGGCCGGGGAGGGGGCAAAAACCGCCCCATGAACTTGCATCGTTGTGTCAGATGTGGCGGAGACCCAATTTGTGTCAGGTAACTAGACCTCTATGGCTCCGGAGCTCTGGCAGCATGAAGAGGCGCGTCGACGGAGGCTGCCTAGCGGATGAAAAAGCGGATGTAGAGCCAGGTGAGGAGATTCTTGACGCCAAAGAAAATGCCCACGGCCAGAAAAGCCAGGGTGACGTAAAGCGCGCCTTTCACAAAGCCCTCTTTGGCCTGAGAGAGCAATTGGACAATGGCGGATGTGGTCTCATTCCCACCGCCCGCGTCATCCCCGCCATCCTCCTCGCCCGGGGCCGCGACGCCCGTCTCGGGCGTGTCGGTGGGCGCGGGCGTGGGGGTGGGAATCTCGGGCGTGAGCTGGACGGGCGTGGCCGTGGGAGGCTTGGGCGTGGGCGTGGCCGTAGGCGTGGGCGTGACCTCGGGCGTGGGCGTAGGCGGAGGCGCGGCATTGCTTACCGTCACATTCCTGACAAAAAATTCATCATAGTTGCCATCGCGGCGCACCACCCGCAGACGGATGGAATAGGGGCCGTCGGCCACGGTGCGCGTATCCCACACGCCCAGCACGCCGTTGACCACGGGCGTTTCGTTGACGGTGATGATGAACCAATTTTCGGTGCCCTGAGGCGCGGCGGCCAGTTCATACTTCCAGAAATCTGGATGCGTCGCAGTCCCCTGAACCTGAACGGAGCCGCGCAGCACTTCCGTTTCTGGCGGGTATGTGATGCCTGATTGGGCGTAAACCGGGCGAAATCCCGCCAAAAGCAGGGCGATCAGCAGAAATATGGGAAGCCAATATCGGTGGAGTCGCATGATGAAAGGAATTTGTCATGAACCCATGACAGTTGCGGTTTGGGGGCGCAAGCCCCCGGAATTTTGTGGATTGGGAATGCAACCATCTAGTTTAACATAGAGAAATGATGGCAAGCAAAACCTGACATTCTTCCACCATCCTGGGCGAAAATTCGGGATGTCAAGGTGAAAGATTGTTCATGTATTCGGGCAGGACTCTCAAGTGAGATTTTTTCATCCCCCGGTTTTGCGTTACACTATACCCCCTCCCCACACAAAATCTTTTGAGGAGCAGTGCTAACCATCATGAAAAAACTACTCGCCATCCTTTTTATTTTCACTTTGACGGTCGTTGGGCTGGCTGCTGCGACCTACGCGGAATCGCCAACTAGCAGCAAGGCTGTCGATCGTCCCGCCATGGAGGCCCAGAGCGAGATTCACGCTTCCTGGCAGTTGCATCCCCCGACCATCGACGGCGATCTGACCGACTGGCCTCTGACCAACAAAATCTATCTCACCGGAAAGTCCGCGGATTATCCTGCGGACAGCGAACTCCTGCGGGAGGATGATCTCAGCGGCTGGATCAGCATCATCTGGACCAGCGAACGGGTTTATCTGGCCCTTTCCGTGCGGGATGAGTACGTCGTCCGAAAATCCCGCAACTGGCATGAAGATGACATGGCCAGCGTGGTTTTCGATGTGGACCAATCGGGCGATTATTCCGTGGGCGACGTGGTGCTGACCCTGAGCCCCGACAATCTTCTCACCGCCAACGGCGGCTGGCCCGCAGGCTACGAATGGGCCATCCATGAAACCAGTCAGGGTTGGCAGGGCGAAGTCAGCATCCCCATGCGCGAATTCGGCGACGTGGATTTCCTGGGGGATGTGCAGGTGGGCTTCACCTGGGGTCTGCAGGACAATGACGGCGTCGGCGTGGAAAGCTGGATGAGCTGGGCCGGGCCCGAATATCTCAAACCCACGCCCGAAGAAGGCACGCTGGTCTTCACCGATGGCCCCGTGCGCAAATGGGTGGCCTTCCGGCCGGGCGTGGATGGTTACAACGGCCTGGTGGACGCATTCCTCTCCTCTTGGAGTCCGGACCAGAATTACGGTTCGGATCCGCAGTTGATCCTTTACAGCCGCAACCAATTCCATGTGGTCATGAAGTTCGACATCCCCGATCTCGGCCCCGACGTGCGGGTGTTGGATGGTCGCCTTCATCTCTATGCCGAGAACTGGAATCACGAAAACTGGACCTCCTATGTGCGCATCTACCGCCTCCTGCGCCCGTGGGATGAGGGTTCTGTCACCTGGTACAATGCCGACGCGGCCACGCGATGGGGTCGCGGCGGCGCCGACCAGATTGGCGTCGACCGAGAAGGAAGCAGGATCGGTTACGGCACCCTGGATCGTTTGGGGTGGATCACCTTCAACCTGTCGGGGAGCGCGGTTCGGGATATGTACGAAAATCCCGACAGCAACTACGGGATCATCCTTCGGGCGGAGGAAGGATCCTCCGTGCGGTATCTCCTCTCCAGCAGTGAAAGGGGGCCCGACACCGCGCCCTGGATCGAGGTCTACGCCGAGTTCCCGCCCGATCAGGGGAACTGACCCCTCCCATCTTTCCCAACCCAAGCCCCCGCCCTGCTGGCGGGGGATTTCTTTTCCCCGCAAAAAACGGATAATGAAGGCATGAACCTTGCTCATGCGGTGAAGGAACGCGCCCGGGCCCTGGGCTTCGACCTGGCGGCCATCGCGCCCGCGGGCCCCAGCCCCGACTGGGACCGGTATCGCGCGTGGATTCAGCGCGGGTGGTCGGGCGAGATGGGCTATCTGGAGCGCCATCTCGAACCGAAGCGCGACCCCCGGGCGCTGCTCCCCGAGGCCCGCTCTCTCATCCTGGTGGGGCTGAATTACGCACGTCATCTGGACCCGGCCCTGCTGACCGACCCCAGCCGCGGACGCATCGCCCTCTACGCGCTGGGCCGGGATTATCACAAAATCATGCGCAAAGCCCTCTTTAAATTGGACGCCTGGCTGGCCGCGCAGGCGGGCCGCCGCGCCCGGGGCCGCGTCTTCGTGGACAGCGCGCCCGTGCTGGAGCGCTCCTGGGCCGCCCGCGCGGGATTGGGCTTCATCGGCAAAAACGCGTGCCTCATCCATCCCGAAACGGGCTCCTGGCTCTTTCTGGGCGGCCTGCTCGTCCCCGAAGCCCTGACGCCCGATCCGCCCCCTCAGCTGGCCCACCCCCCCGAGGCGCCCGATGTCATCTGGCGCTTCGGGGAGGGCCGCGTGGGAACGTGCGGCGCCTGCACCCGCTGTCTGGATGTCTGCCCCACCGGCGCGCTGGTGGCGCCCCGGCAGCTCGACGCCCGCCTCTGCATCTCCTATCTCACCATCGAACAGCGCGGCCCTATCCCCCTGAAACTGCGCCCCCGGCTGGGCAACTGGGTGTTCGGCTGTGACCTGTGTCAGGATGTCTGCCCGTGGAACCGCAAGGCCCGGCCCGCATCCCACCCCCAACTACAACCTCATCCCGACCGCATCGCGCCGCGGCTGACGGAGCTGCTGGCCCTGGATGAGGCCGCGTTCCTCCAACGCTTCGCGGGCAGCCCGGTGATGCGGGCCAAGTGGACGGGCTTCATGCGCAATGTGTGCGTGGCCGCGGGCAATTGGGGCCACCCCGCGGCGCTGGAGGGATTGACCCGCCATCTCTGGCAGAGCCCCATCCTGGTGGCGGAGCACGCGGCCTGGGCCCTGGCCCGACTGCGCGCGGGCGCGGGAAAAGCCGCCTTAGAGCGCGCCCACGCCCGCATCGCCGAACCGGAACGGAGGCTTCTCATCGAGCGAGCCTTGCGCGGGGCATGAGCCGCGTGGGCGGCAAGCCCGGGCGACGGCTCGCCGACAAGGATGAAAATGGGAACGCGGATGACGCGGATGAGGCGCGGATGAAAGAAAAAACCTGAAAACCTAAGTGTGCGGCTTTCTTCGCATGGCATGTTTTGTCGGTCGAACACCCGCAGGTGAACCTGCGGGCTAAAAACAACGCCCC
>CAZDCN010000127.1:0-6261 GCA_964503945.1 uncultured Caldilineales bacterium | reverse complement strand
TGATCATCACGGCCAAGCAGCTTTTCCAGCATCCCACCATCGCCGGGCTGGCCGCAGTGGCGCAGGCGGGGGAAGCTGTGCGGGCGGAACAGGGCGTGGTCACGGGGATCGCGCCGCTGACGCCCATCCAGCGCTGGTTCTTCCAGCAGAACTTCCCCCACCCCGAGCACTGGAACCAGGCCATCCTGCTGGACGTGGGCCAGCCCCTGGATGCGGACCTGCTGAAGCAGGCCGTGGCCGCGCTGGTCGCGCATCATGATGCGCTGCGCCTGCGCTTCCGACGGGATGCGTCGGGCGCGTGGGTGCAGGAGAACCTGGGGTTGGACGCGGAGGAACGCGGAGGGACGCGGATAAATGCAGGCTTTGGGCCGGAGGATGCGGGAAGTGTGAAGGCCGCGGCAGCGCCCGGCGCTGAAGCCGCCGGGCTAGGAACGACGCCCCGTGAACGGGGCTGGTCGAAGGACGTTTCCTTCGAGGTCATCGATCTGTCCGACATCCCCGACGAGGCCCTGGCCGCGGCCATCACCGGGCATTGCGCCCGGGTGCAGGGCGGGTTGAACCTGACGGAAGGTCCGCTGTTCCGGGCCGCGTATTTCGATCTGGGCCAGGATCGAGGCTGGCGGCTGCTGCTGGTCGCGCATCACCTGGTCATCGACGGCGTGAGCTGGCGCATCCTCACCGAGGATTTGCAGCGGGCGTATCTGCAGTTGGCCCAGGGGCAGTCGGTGAGCCTGCCGCGCAAGACCACGGCGTACATCCACTGGGCCCGGGCCCTGACGGATTACGCCCGCACTACCGACCTGGCCCAGGATCTGGCCTTCTGGCGACAGGTAGAGGCTGCGCCCAATCCCTCGCTGCCCATGATCTCGGACGATGGCCGGGATGCCAACATCGAGGCCCGGGCCGAGTCCCGCGCGCTCAACCTGGACCCGGACGCCACCCGCGCGTTGCTCCAGGGCCTGCCCGCGGCCTACGGCGCGGACATGCAGGCGGCTTTGCTGGCGGCCCTGGCCTGGGCCCTGCGGGCGTGGACGGGCGAGGCCCGCTTCAAGCTGAGCATGGAGGGACACGGCCGCGAGCTGGCGCTGCCGGGCGTGGACATCACCCGCACCGTGGGCTGGTTCACCAGCCTCTTCCCGGTGGCTGTGGACATCACCGACGCAGCCACCCTGCCCGATGCGCTCACCCGGATAAAGGACGTTCTCCAATCTCTGCCCGGCAAGGGGATCACCTACGGCCTGTTGCGCTACTTGCGCGAGGGATCGGGCCTGGGCGCCGACGATCCGCTCATCACCTTCAACTATCTGGGACAGTTTCAGAGCGAGGATGGCGGCGGGTTCCGCACGGCGCCCGAGGACAAAGGCCCCGAACGCCATCCCCGCAATCCCCGGCCATCACTCCTGGATTTCACCGCCAGCATCGCCGACGACAGCCTCATCCTGCGAGTGAGCTTCCCCACCCCACTGTTTGCGGATGCAGACATCGAGACGCTGCTTTCGGACTGGCAAAAGGCTATGGTCTCCTTCCTGGATCGTCTCAAGCGCGAGACATTGGCGCCGTTGTCCTCAAAGCTGGAACTGGATGAGGATGAATTTGACGATCTTCTGGCCGAGTTGGATATCTGAGGTTGAGACATGGATGACAAACAACGCAAGCTGCAAACCCTGTCTCCTGAAAAACGGGCGCTGCTGGAAAAGCTGCTAAAGAAAAAAGCCCGGGCCAAGCGTGATGCCGAGCGCATCCATCCTCGGCCCAATAAGGAGGACTATCCCCTCTCCTTTGCCCAGCAGCGCATGTGGTTCCTCTACACGCTGGAGCCCGATTCGCCTTACTACAACATCCCCGCGGCTTTGCGCCTGCAGGGGCGGCTGGATGACAAGGCGATGGAGCGGGCCCTGGGCGAGATCTTGGCCCGACACGAGGTGCTGCGCTCTCGCTACCCCACTGGCGAGGAAGGGCCCGAGCAGGTCATCGAACCCTTCACCGGGTTCACCCTCCGACGCCAGGATATCAGCCGTCTGTCCGGCGAAGAGCGGGACCGGGCGTTGCGGGCCATCATCCGGGATGAGGCGTCCCGGCCCTTCGATATTGAAACCGAGGGGGTGTATCGCATCAAGCTGGTGCGGCTGGCCCCAGAAGATCACGTCCTCCTCCTCACCATCCACCACATCGCCTTCGATGAGTGGTCCACCCAGGTGTTTTTGCGGGAGTTGGGGGAATTGTACAACGCCCTGGCCCAGGGCCGGGAGCCTGATCTGCCGCCCCTGCCCATCCAATACGCCGATTTCGCCTGGTGGCAGCGTCAGAAGCTGCAAGGGGAAAAGCTGCAAAGCCATATCGAGTACTGGCGCAGGCAGCTACAGGGTGCGCCATCGCTGCTGGACCTGCCCACCGATCGCCCGCGCCCGCCCATCCAGACCTACCACGGCGACACCTATCACCTGCCTATCTCCGCCGAGCTCACCGAAAAGCTCCGCCATCTGGCCGAGGAAGAGGGCGCGTCCCTGTTTATGGTGCTGCTGGCCGCGTATCAGGCCCTGCTCTACCACGACACCCACCAGCAGGACCTGGTGGTGGGCGCGCCTATCGCCGGTCGCAATCGCATGGAGCTGGAACCCCTCATCGGCTATTTCGTCAACACCCTGGCCATTCGCACGCAGATTTCGTCTGAACAGGGGTTTCGGGAGCTGCTGCGTCGGGTAAAACAGACCGTGTTGGAGGCGTTCGAGCATCAGGACGCGCCCTTCGAGATGCTGGTGGATGAGCTTCAGCCCCTGCGCAATCTCAGCTACACCCCTATCTTCCAGACGGTGTTCAGCCTGCAGCAGCATCCCCTGCGGCATTTGCATCTGGGCGATCTGCAGATCAGCCTGTTGCAAGGGGAGGACACCACCGCCAAGTTCGATCTCTCCCTCATCGTGGAGGAAGAAGCGGAAGGACTGCTGTGTGTGTTCGAGTACAACACCGATCTCTTCGACCGGGCCACGGTGGTGCGGATGGCGGATCGATGGCAGCGGCTGCTGGAGCAGGCCGTGGCCCATCCCCATCGCCGTCTTGACGATTACATGCTTCTATCCCCCGAGGAATATCATCAGGTGGTTCACGCCTGGAACGCCACCGCCACCGATTACCCGCGGGATGCGTCGGTCCAGGCCCTGTTCGAGGCCCAGGCTGCGGCCCATCCCCACCGGCCCGCGCTGCGACTGGGCGACCAGACCCTGACCTATGGCGAGCTCAACCGCCGGGCCAATCAGATCGCCCATTTCCTGAAGGCGCAGGGCGTGAGGCCGGGCGATCTGGTGGGATTGAGCATGGCGCGCTCTTTTGGCCTCGTCGCAGCCACCCTGGGCATCCTCAAGGCGGGCGCGGCCTATCTCCCCTTCGACGCCGACTATCCCGCCGAGCGCATCCGCTACATGCTGGAGGATGCGCGGGTGAAGGTGGTGATCGGAGATCGGCGGATGGAGGTCGGAGATGGGAAGGCGGATGCCTGGCAGGAGGGAATGGATGGAGAAGCCGGGGCCGTAGATGGCTCGCGCCTGGTCGTCTCGCGATTGACGGAGGATGGTGCAGCCCCGGTGGCCTCTGAAGTGGACGTAACCATCTATCCCGACCACAATCCGCCCATCCTCACCGATGGCGACAGCCTGGCCTATGTCATGTACACCTCGGGCAGCACGGGACGGCCTAAAGGCGTGGCTGTGCCCCATCGCGGCATCGTGCGGCTGGTGAAAAACACCAATTACATGGATTTCGGCCCCGATCAGGTGTTCCTGCTGCTGGCTCCCACCTCCTTCGATGCGGCCACCCTGGAGATTTGGGGGCCGCTCCTCAACGGCGGGCTGCTGGCCATCATGCCTCCGGGAACGCCCTCCCTGGCCGAGCTGGGAGAGGCGCTGCGGTCGTATGGCGTCACCACCCTGTGGCTCACCGCGGGCCTGTTCCACCGCATGGTGGAGGAGCGTCTGGAAGACCTGTTGGGCGTGCGGCAACTGCTCTCGGGCGGGGACGTGCTCTCCCCGAGCCATGTGCGTCAGGTGCTGGAGGCCAAGCCGGACGGGGTGATGATCAACGGCTATGGTCCCACCGAAAACACCACTTTCTCCACTTGCAATCCCATGGCCTCGCCCGAAGAGGTGGGGCACACCGTCTCCATCGGCCGCCCTATCGCCAACAGCCAGGTTTTCATTCTCAACTCGCGCATGCATCCAACGCCCATCGGCGTGGTGGGCGAAATCTATCTTGGCGGCGATGGTCTGGCGCTGGGCTATCTCAACCGTCCCGACCTCACCGCCGAGCGTTTTGTCCCGAACCCCTTTATCGCCGCGGATGGGGCATCCGCCCCCACCTTTTCCGCTCCCAAGCCGGATTTACAATCCAGCGGAGAAGCATCAGGAAAAATCCGTGAAAATCCGTCCGATACGCGGCAAATCCCACAGGCGGGCGCCCGGCTCTATCGCACCGGCGACCTGGGGCGTTGGCTGCCCGATGGCCGCATCGAATTCCTGGGCCGCCGCGATTTTCAGGTGAAGGTGCGGGGTTTCCGCATCGAGCTAGGGGAGATCGAGGCGGTGTTGGGGAGTCATCCCGACGTGCAGAACGTGGTGGTGATGGCCCGGGCCGACGATGGAGGCGAGAAGCGTCTGGTGGCCTACATCATCCCCGCACAAGAGAAGCCGCCCACCGTAGCCGGGCTTCGGGCCTATCTCAGCGAGCGCCTGCCCGAGTACATGATTCCGTCGGCTTTCATCTTCCTGGATGCGTTCCCCCTGAACCCCAACGGCAAGGTGGACCGCCGGGCCCTGCCCCCGCCTGATTTCGCGGCCCTGCGGGAGGAGCAGCCCTATGTCGCGCCCCGCACGCCTCTGGAAGCGCATCTGGCCCAGCGCTTCGCCCAGGCGCTGGGCGTGGAAAAAGTGGGCGTCCATGACAATTTCTTCGAGCTGGGCGGCGATTCCCTGCGCGGCGCGGTGCTCATCAACCGCCTGCAGGACGATTTCCAGGACCAGGCGCCGGTGCGGGCCATCTTCCTCGCACCCACGGTGGCCAAAATGGCCGCGTACCTGCAGGAATACTTCCCCGATGCGGTGCAGCGCTTCCTGGATGCGGAGGAGGCGGTGGAGGCCGAGTATGAATTCCTGGAAGAAGTCACCCGTCCGGGCCAGAGCGTGGATGAAGGGAAGCTGCGCCAGTTCCGGGCGCTAATCCCTCCGGCTCCCCGTCGGGTCGAAGACGAGGCGTTGCCCAAGAACCCGCCCGCGGTGTTCATCCTCTCGCCCCCTCGCTCCGGCTCCACCCTGCTGCGGGTGATGCTGGCCGGACATCCCCGGCTGTTTGCGCCCCCCGAGTTGGATCTGCTCTCCTTCAACACCCTGGGGGAACGGGCGGCCGCGTTCCAGGGCCGCTACGCCTTTTGGCTGGAGGGCCTGTTGCGGGCTGTCATGGAGCTAAAGGGCGTGGATGCTGAGGGTGCGCGGGCCATTCTGGCGGAGTACGAGGCCCAGGACATGCCCGTCAAGGCTTTTTACGGGCTGATGCAGTCGTGGCTGGGCGACCGCGTGTTGGTGGACAAAACCCCGGTCTATTCCTTGAACCCCACCATCTTGCAGCGCATGGCGTGGGATTTCGAGGACGCCCGCTATATCCATCTCATTCGCCATCCCTACGCCACCATCTACTCCTTCCTCGAAGCCCGGCTGGATGACCTTTTCTTCCGGTGGGAGCATCCCTTCACCCGTCGGGAGTTGGCCGAGTTGGTCTGGATTGCCGCCCATCAGAACATCCTCGATTTCCTGCAACACGCGCCCGAGGACCGGGTTTTCCGGCTGCGCTACGAAGACCTGGTCACCGACCCCGAAGGCCACATGCGCCGCTTGAGCGAGTTCCTGGGGGTGGATTTCCGGCCCGCCATGCTGGATCCTTACAGCGAGGATCGCATGACCACGGGCCTGGAGCCGGGCAAGCAGATGGTGGGGGATTACAAGTTCTATCTGCGCAAGCGGATTGATCCCGCTGCGGCCACCCGCTGGCGGCGCTTCCATCGGCTGGATTTCCTCAGCGACACGGCCCGGGAGCTGGCCCGCCGCTTCGGATATGAGGATTTCGCCCCGGCGACATCCGTTCAGCCCCAGGCCCGCATGTCCGTCCGCATTCCCCGCGCGCCACAAACGCCCGACCTGCCCCTCTCCTTCGCCCAGCAGCGGCTCTGGTTCATCGACCATCTGGAGCCGGGCACGCCCCTCTACAACATCCCCTCCGCGG
>CAZDCN010000126.1:0-6266 GCA_964503945.1 uncultured Caldilineales bacterium | reverse complement strand
GCGTCATCCGCGTTCCCATTTCCATTGGTATCCGCGGGCGGCTGCCCGCCCGTGGCGCCTCATTCGAATCAACCAAGGAGGATATTTCCGCCTATGCTTTTCGATACGCCCATTCACACCAACCAACACAGCATCGATCGCGTCATCAGCGCGGGGTTGCCCGTGATCCTGGTTTTCTGGAAGCGTAATTGCCCCCCCTGCGATCAGCTCCATCCCATACTGGACCGCTTGGCCCGGGATTACGCGGGGAAGTTGCTGGTGGCCAAGGTGGATGCGGATAGTGAAAAGCCGTTGCTCCAGCGGTTCAACATCATCGCCCTGCCCGGCATCCTCTTCATCAAGGATGGCCGGACCGAGGCCGCGGCTTCGGGCGCCGCGTCGGAGCGGGATCTGCGCAGCTGGGCCGAGTATCTGACGCGCGGGGGCGTCCGCCCGCCCATCCCCTCGGGCCCAAGCATCTCCCTGCAACCCACCCGTCCCGCGTCGCCGCCCCCGCCGCCCCCTCGCAATGGCGGCGCCCGGCCTCGAACCGCGGGCGACCGCGCCTCCTCCCGCGTGTCGGATCATCCCATCACCCTCACCGACGCCAACTTCGACGCCGTCGTCATGAACAGCGACGCGCCCGTGCTGGTGGATTTCTGGGCTCCCTGGTGCGGGCCCTGCCACATGATCGCGCCCGCGGTGGAGGCCCTGGCCAAGGAATTCAGCGGGCGGCTATTGGTGGGCAAGCTGAACGTGGACGAAAACCCCCGCATCGCCTCCCGCTACGGCGTCATGAGCATCCCCACCCTGCTCATCTTCAAACAGGGTCGGGTGGTGGATCAAATCGTGGGCGCGCTGCCCGCGCCGGCCTTGCGCCAGCGCGTGGCGCCGCATGTGCGATGATGACGCGCGCCAGGACATGCTCCTGACGGGCCGCCTCAAGGGCGCCTATTGCGTCTCATGCAATTCCCCAAACCGGGCCTCATTCCGGTATAATGATTTGTTGGCGGCCCTCATTCGCCGCGCCACTCCAACGAACAGAGGTGTAACCCCGTGCCATTCAATCCTTTCCGACGCGCCAAAATCGACGTTGAAGACCAGGAGCGCCTGGACAAAAGCCTGGAGAAGACCCGCGGCGGCATTCTCGGCCGCCTGGGAACCCTGTTTCAGGCCAATGAGATCACCGACGAGCTCTGGGAGGAGCTGGAAGAGATCTTGATCATGGGCGATGTGGGCGTGGAAACCACCATGAAGCTGGTGGACGCGACCCGCGAGCGCGTGCGCCGCGAGGGCGTGAAAAAGGTGGAGGACGCTTATCGTATCCTTAAGGAAGAGATGGTGCGCATCCTCCAGGCCGACGCCCCGCCCCTGGACATCGACAACCCCCACCGTCTGCTCACCGTGGTCCTGGTGGTGGGCGTGAACGGCTCCGGCAAGACCACCACCATCGGCAAGCTGGCCAACTATTATCGCAAGAAGGGCAAGCGCGTCGTGCTGGCCGCGGCCGACACTTTCCGCGCGGCGGCCAGCGACCAGCTCAAAATCTGGGGCCAGCGCGCGGGGGTGTCTGTCATTGCCCACAAGCCTGGCGGCGACCCCGGCGCCGTGGTCTATGACGCCATCCGCGCCAGCCAGGAATCCCGGGACGCGGACATCCTCTTCATCGATACCGCGGGGCGACTGCACACCAACTACAACCTGATGAAGGAGATGGAGAAAATCCGCAACGTGGCCCGGCGTCAGGTGCACAAAGCGCCCCACGAAGTCCTGCTGGTGCTGGACGCCACCACGGGCCAGAACGCCATCACCCAGGCGGAGAAGTTCAAGGAGAGCGTGGGCGTGACCGGCGTCGTGCTCACCAAGCTGGACAATACGGCCAAGGGTGGCGTAGTCATCGCCATTGCCGACCGCCTGGGCGTGCCCGTGCGTTTCGTGGGCACGGGCGAAGGCATCGATGACATCGCCGAGTTCGATCCCTGGGTGTTCGTGGAATCCCTGCTGGAGCACGATGAACACGCGAGGGTTTAGTCCGAATCGCCATGCCATTCAACCGCCGCCAAAGTTGGTCGGCTTTTCACCCCAAACCTGACAGGTCCCCTGCCACGGCATCTGCTGACCAGGCAGTTGGTTGCCATGAAGCGGGCTTTCATTTTGGCGAGAAGCGGCCGGGACCTGTCAGGTTGCCGAACGCCATCCTATTCCCATTCCGAGGACAATTATGAGCGACACGCTGAGCATGTTGAAATCTCTGGAGCAACGTCTCCAGACAATCCGGGGGCGTCTTTGACTGGCCTGCCCGGTTGAAAGAGCTTGAAGACCTGGAAAAAACCACATCCGCGCCCGATTTCTGGTCCGACCAAAAAAAGGCGCAGGCGACGATGCGCCGGTTGGCCGCGCTTCGCGATCTCATCGAGGGCTGGCAGGGACTGACCCAGCGCGTCCAGGATGCCATCGAATTGGTCGAGATGGCGGAAGAGGAGGGGGACGAGGCTTCTCTGGCCGAGCTGGAGGAGGAAGCCCGGGAGTTGAAGGCGGAGATCGACCAACGGGAGCTCATGCTGGCCCTGTCGGGCGAGTTCGACGATCGGGACGCCATCCTCAGCATCCACGCGGGCGAGGGCGGCACCGAAGCCCAGGACTGGGCCGAGATGCTGCTGCGCATGTATCTGCGCTGGGCCGAGAAAAAGGGCTTCAAGACCACCATTCTCGACCGCATGCCCGGCGAAGAAGCAGGCATCAAGAGCGCCACCGTCGAGGTGAAAGGCCCTTACGCCTACGGCTATCTCAAAGGCGAGAAGGGCAACCATCGCCTGGTGCGCATCAGCCCCTTCGATTCGGGCGCGCGGCGGCACACCTCCTTCGCCAAAGTCGAGGTCATGCCCGCGCTTGAAGACGACATCGAGATCGACATCCATCCCAACGATATCAAGATGGATGTGTATCTCTCGGGCGGGGCCGGCGGCCAGAACGTGCAGAAAAACGCCACCGCGGTGCGGCTCACCCACCTGCCCACGGGCATCGTCGTCACCTGCCAGAACGAACGCAGCCAGACCCAGAACCGGGAGACCGCGATGAAAATCCTCAAAGCGCGGCTCTATCAGATGGAGTTGGAGAAGAAACAGGCCCGGGAGGCCGAGCTGCGGGGCAAATACGTCAAGCCCGGCTTTGGGACCCGCATCCGCAACTACGTGCTGCACCCTTACCAGATGGTGAAGGACGAACGCACGGGCTACGAGACGGGCAACGCCCAGGCCGTCCTCGATGGCGAGCTGGACCCCTTCATCGACGCCTGGTTGAAGCTGCAGATCGGCAAGGGCGAGGCGGTCACGGGACCGGAAGCGTAAATTCGGGGAATATGCCCGTCCACCCCCTGCCCGCCGATTTTCTTACCCGCATGCGGGGCCTGCTGGGCGAGGAATTCGACGCCTTCGCCGCCAGCCTGGCCGCGCCCGCGGCTCGCGGCCTGCGGGTGAACACGCTTAAGATCGCGCCCGACGCCTTCCTGGCCCGAGCGCCCTTCGCCCTCCAACGCCTGCCCTGGCTGCCCGAGGGCTTCCTCATCGCCGAACCCGAGGCCCGGCCCGGACGCCATCCCTGGCATGCGGCCGGGCTCTACTATCTGCAAGACCCCAGCGCCATGCTGGCCGCCCATTTGCTGGACCCCCAGCCGGGGGAGTGGGTGCTGGATGTGAGCGCCGCGCCCGGCGGCAAAGCCGCGCATCTCGCGGCCCGGTTGGACGGAAAAGGGCTGTTGGCGGCCAATGAGGTCGTTCGGGGCCGCACCCGCGCCCTCATCGACAACCTGGAGCGCTTCGGCGCGGGGAACATCCTCGTCATCAGCGAACCGGTGGAGCGATTGGCCCAGGCCTGGCCAGGGCGGTTTCAACGGGTGTTGGTGGATGCGCCCTGCTCGGGCGAGGGCATGTTTCGGAAATCGCAGGCCGCGCGGATGCAGTGGGATGCTCGGGCCATCGCCGGCAACGCGGCCCGCCAGGAGCGCATCCTGGCCGCGGCTGCGCAGACCGTGGCGCCGGGCGGGCGGCTGCTCTACGCCACCTGCACCTTCGCGCCCGAAGAGAACGAAGCCGTGGTCGCCCGCTTCCTGCGCACGCATCCCGATTTCATCCTGCTGAAACCACCCCGGCTTCCCTACCTCGATCCGGGCCGCCCCGACTGGCTCCCGTCCGAGCTGGCCCGAGACCTGCCCCTGGCACGCTGCATCCGCGTCTGGCCCCACCGCTCGCCGGGCGACGGCCACTTCTTCGCACTCATGCAGCGAGCAGGGGAGCTCCTCCCGCCTGAAAGGCTGCCCCCGCCGCCGGCCGCGCTGGATCGCCGGACCCAGGCGCTGTTGCGGGCGTTTTGGGAGGAGACGATGGTCGGCCCCATGCCCGAAACGGGCTGGGTCCAGTACGGCGAATTCATCCACCGGCTGCCCGTCGCGCCCGATTGGTGGGAGCCCCTGCGCCCGGTGCGCGCGGGCTTGCGGGTGGGACGCATCCGCCGGGGGCGCTTCGCGCCCCATCACGCCCTGGCGCTGTGGCTGCGCCCCGGCCAGGTTCGTCACCCCCTGCGCCTGGAGACCGACGATCGCGGGGCGCAGGCCTATCTGCGGCGCGAGCCCCTGCGCTCCGCCGGGCCCGAAGGCTGGGTGCTGGTGACCGCGGGGGAATTTCCCCTGGGTTGGGGCAAGCGGGTCAAGGGCGTGGTCAAGAACCACTACCCCCGGGCGCTGCGCTGGCGGTAGGCGGGAGCGAAAGGGCGGGAGGGGGGCGTAGAGATTCGGGCTTCCGACCTCCGACCTCTGGCTTCTGGCCTCATAGCCCCAGCAGCACTTTGGCGATGGAGAAATAGATGAACAGCCCCGTGGCGTCCACCATGGTGCTCATCAGGGGGCCGGAAACCAGCGCGGGGTCGATGCCGAATTTCGCCGCGACCAGGGGCAGCAGCGAACCCACGCCCGTGGCCCACAACACGAGCACCACGATGGCCACGGACACCGTCACGGCCAGCATGGGGTTATCCACCCAGGTGATGGCGCGAATGAACGCGGGAACCGCCATGCCCAGCCCCAGCAAGATGGCCACCCGGGCCTCATGCCACCACACTTTGAACGCGTCCCGGGGCTCCACATTGCCCGTGGCCAGCTCGCGGATGATGGTGGCCGTGGTCTGCGACCCGGCATTGCCCCCCGTGCCGATGAGCAGAGGAACAAACAGGGTCAGCGCCACCATGGCCTGGATCTCCTCCTCGAACAGTTTCATCACCGAGCCGGTGAGGGTGGCGGTGAGGAAGAGGATGAGCAGCCAGCCGATGCGTTTTTTGGTGATGACCAGGGGCGGCGTGTCGAGATAGGGGCGTTCCAGAGGCTCCGCGCCGCCGTAGCGTTGCAGGTCTTCGGTGGCTTCCTCTTCCAGCACGTCCACCAGGTCGTCGAAGGTGATAACGCCCAGCAGAATTTTGTTCTCATCCACCACCGGCAGGGCGATGAGATCGTAGCGGGCCATGAGGCGGGCCACCTCCTCCTGATCCGTGTCCGCGGTCACGTAAATCACATCCTCATCCATGATGTCCTGGATGAGCGCGTCGGGATCGGCCACGATGAGCTGGCGCAGGTTGACCACGCCCACCAATCGCCCGTAACGGTCCACCACGAAGAGATAGTAGATGGTTTCGGCCTCGGGCCGCCATTGACGAATGGCCTCGATGGCCTCGGCCGCGGTCATGCGGCGGCGCAGGGCCATGAACTCGGAGGTCATGAGACCGCCCGCGGTTTCGTCGGGATGGAGCAGCAGGGGCCGCACCTCGTCCGGGTCTTCCAGCTCTTCTAGCAGCCGTCTCGCCCGCTCGGGCCGCATATCCCCCAACAGGTCCGCGGCCTCGTCCGGCTCCATCTCATCCATGATGGAGACAAGCTCCTCATCGGGCAGCTCTCGGGCCACCTCCAGCGCCTGCTCATCGTCCAGCTCCTCCAGGATGTCCGCGGACTCCTGGGGCGGGAGATGGGTGAGCAGGGAGCGCTGCTCCTCGTCGCTCAAATCCGCGAAGATCTCCGCCTGGTCGGCGGGACGCAGGTCTTCCAGGATGGCGACAGCCCGCGCGAAGTCGTTTTGCTCCAACGCGCGGCGCACCTCCTCCAGAACTTGGTCCAGATCGAAGGTGTATTCTACGGCGGTGCTGGGCATGGGCTGACCTCCTGCGCGGGGATGAATGCGGTTGTGCATAGTTTACAACAACCCTTCCCCATCATCCCATTCTCCAATCTCCAATCTCTAATCTCTAAT